>CAZACG010000008.1:4354-14909 GCA_964483645.1 uncultured Oscillospiraceae bacterium
GGCCTTGCCGCCCAGACGGCCGATGTCCGAGGCGATGTTCTTGTTGAGCTTGCCTGCGAGCACCATCTGCACGATTTCCATCGTTGCGTCGTCGGTGATGCGCAGACCGTTGTGGAAGGAGCTCTCCACACCCACGCGCGCGAGCATCTTGTTGATGTCCGGGCCGCCGCCATGCACGAGGATCGGGTTGATGCCCACATACTTGAGCAGGGTTACGTCCTCGAGAATCTTATGCGTGAGGTCGTCGTTCTTCATGGCGTTTCCGCCGTACTTGATGACGACCGTCTTGCCCCAAAGGCGCTGAATATACGGAAGGGCCTCGATGAGGATGTTGGCCTTATTCATAAACACGACGTCGTTGTTGTCCACAATCTGATCCTTGGGCATGTTGGTTTCCTTCTTTCCTTCAAATTCGTGTATATGCAAAACGATATGCTTAAGATTATACCACAGCATTGTATAAATATGCAACACGATTTGAATAAAAATACATGAAGCGAAGATTGTGCAAATCGCTTAGTATTTGGGGGAGACGTCCTTGGGAATCGGGCAGACATAGGGTGTAGCGGCAATTCGGGCGGCGAATTCGGCCTTCGCGGCTGCAAGCGTTTGGGTATCGGTCATCAGCTCGCAGGCGCACAGCGCGAGCGTTTTGGCGGCAAAGAGCATCGCCTTATGCGCGATGGAGCTTTTGCCGATGGAGACGGCCTGCCAGCTGTGCGCGGGGGTATCCGCGGCCCATGCGGCGGCGGAAATCTGGCTTGTGGGCGCGCACCAGCTTGCATCGCCTACGTCGGTGGAGATGGTCACAATCGGGGTGTCGGTCGGGGTATGCGGCGCGATAAACGTATACATCGCCTCGCCCTGATGGGAAAGCACCTCGGCGCGCTCCTTGGCCCCGCACAGGCGGGAGATTTTGGCGAGCGTGCGCTCCGGAGATTCCAGCGCGTCATGCAGGGATTGGGCCAGCGCAAGCTCCTCTTCGTCATACTCCGGAGCGCCGACGGCGTGCATGCAGCGATGGAGCACCTCTTCCATGGTTGTGTTGGGCAGAACGTTGGAGCAGCCCTTGACGAATTCCATTTCCATGGTCGTTCCGGTCATGAGGGCCGCACCGCGCGCGCAGTCAATGACGCGCTGCTTGATTCCCTCAAGGTCGGCAAGGCGCTGGGAGCGCACCAGATAGACCGCCTCAGCGCGCGCCTGAACGACGTTGGGCGAAGCGCCGCCCGCGTCGGTGATGGCATAATGGATGCGCGTATCCTCCGGAACATGCTCGCGCAGGAACTGCACGCCTACGTTCATCAGCTCCAGCGCATCCAGCGCGCTACGGCCAAGCTCCGGACTGCCTGCGGCATGGGCGCTCTGCCCCTTAAAGCGGAAAATCATTTTGACGTTGGCGAGCGAGCCGCCCGGCCAGACGCCGTTGTAATCCCATGGATGCCACGTCAGCATGGCGTCGACGCCCTCGAAGTATCCGTCGCGGGCGAGGAAAGTTTTCGCGCTGCCGGTTTCCTCTGCCGGACAGCCAAGGTAGACGACCGTACCGGACACTTCGCCGCGCTCAATCGCCTCCTTGACGGCGATCGCCGCGCCCAGCGCGCCTACGCCGAGCAGGTTGTGTCCGCAGCCGTGTCCTGCCGCGCCGGGGACGAGCGCTTCCTTGACTGTGCAGTCGGATTTCTGACTCATGGCGCTCAAGGCGTCAAATTCGCCCAGAAACGCGATGACGGGCTTTCCGCTGCCGTATTCGGCGCGGAATGCATTGGGCAAGCCGTCGAGGTTTTCCGTGACGGCAAAGCCATTCTCGCGCAGTAGCCCAAGGAGCACGCCTGCGGAATAATCTTCGTGAAAATTGACCTCCGGATGATCCCAGATGTCGTTGCTTGCGGCGGTATAGGCCTGCGCGTGCGCGTCCACGCTTTGCGCGACGGCGGCCTTGAGGGATTCAAAATTCATAGCAAATCCTCCCGAAAAAGCGGTGGGGATAGTATAGTGCAAGCGTAGGGTTTTTGTCAATTGTCACAAGGCAAATGAAAGCGAAAACGTAACGGGATAAATGCCTGACGGGAGGAATGATTGAGTCCATAAGCTCATAGGATTGCAGAAAAAAGCGGAGGTGCTTATGTATCCGATCATAAGAATTGAGAGCGCGGCAAACGGCATACTGATGGTCAACGGCTGCTTCTGCGGTCCCTTGGAGGAGGGGCAGTCCTTCCCGGCTTCAAGGGATGCGGAAATCTATATGCAGCTTTTCCCGTTTTCTGCGGCGATTCAGCCGCTGACGGCGGCGCTGCGCTTATCCGGCGGGCAGATTGAACGCCTTGAGCCGCAGGAAAGCTGCTATGCGCTTCTTTGGCCGGACGGCGTCATTCAGCTTGAGCTCAGACCCATAGGCATGACGGAAAGCGCGCAGCCTGAGAGCGAAACGCTCCCGAGCTGCGCGCTGCTGAAGTATTTGACGCTGCGTCTTGGAGGAGATGGACAGGCTTCGCAACTGCTGATGCGCGCACAGGAAGAGCCGGCGCTTGACGGTTACGCCGCCGTCGTGCCGCTGCGCTTTGCGCCGCTCGCGGCGAGCGAACGCTTTGACGAGCGCGCAGGGCTTGTGCGCCGTGTTGCGCCGAATATCGCGGTCGTGGATGCGGCGCTGGCGGTGACCGTCCCCGCAGGACAGGGGAAACGGCTGATTGAGCGGGTGGAGATTATGCGGTGCGGCTGATTACGGATAGGATGCGCTGCTGACGAGGCGGTAATAGGTGCGCGAGGTCATCAGGTAGCAGACGACGTAGAGCACGACGAAGCCGCCAAAGGTGGCCAGCGTGGTCAGCGCGAGCAGGCGCGTATTGAACAGACCAAAGGGCATCAGAAGCTTGGAGATCATCGGAAAGGCAAACGCCGTGTGGAGCCCTGCGGTCATCAGGGGCAGGAAGAACACGGTAAGCACCTGTGAGCTGACGGATTTTTTGATCAGCTCTCTGGACAATCCGACGCGGCGCATGATGGCAAAGCTCTGCTGATCCTCATAGCCCTCCGTGATCTGCTTGTAGTACATGCTCAGCACGGCGGAGCAGGTAAAGGCGAGGCTGAGCATTGCGCCGAGGAACAGGAAGCCCACGTACGAGGCGATAAAATCCGCGCGCATCTCTTCGCGCGCTTCACCGCGGATGCGAAGGCCGGGCATTTGCAGCGATGCGTCGAGCCGATGCATGAGCTCAACCTGCGCATGGGGTTCGAGCGCCGTGTCAAAGGCATAGGAGGTTTCAACGTCGGAAGCCACTTTGCCGTAGGCCTGCTGCTGGAAGCGGTTGATCGCTTCGAACGCGTCTTCGTCGGGGACAACCAGAACGAGATATTCGATTGAGCTGAAATCGTCGGAAGAGAAGGGCAGCGCGACGTCCGTTTCGGCAAACGTATAGACGAGCTCCGGCGAAAGGGCGATGGAGCCGTCAAGGCGCGCAAGCAGCGGTCCGGCGGCCAGCGCCTCGCCGTCCTCAAGCGTATACGCCGTGCCGCCGGCGGCGTTGTAATCCGCAAGCGGAAGGATGATGAAGCCGCTGGGGCTCGCTACGTGAGCGGCCGAGACGTTGGTATTCAGCACGCCGCTTTGAAATGCGCCGTAAAAGGCCAGCGTGCGGACGACGCAGACGTTTTCGGGGCGTATCGAGCAATCGCTCAGCGCCTGCTCGATAGGGGCGCGGAGGGCATCCTGCTCGGGCAGCTCACTGGTTGAGAGGGTAAACTGGATTTCGTGCGGATAACGGGCGCGCAGGGAATCCTCGGAGCCGACATAGAGACAGGTAACGGCGGAGAGGGTGACCAGCACCATGGTGGACAGGATGCAGATGGAGGAGAGCGACGAGCCGTTTCTGCGCATGCGATAGCGCATGCCGGAGACGGAGATGAAGTGCGCGGGCTTGTAGTAATAGCGCTTGCTGGCGGACAGCAGGCGCAGCAGCGTGACGCTTCCCGTGGTAAAGCACAGGGTTGTGCCGAGGATGACCAGCAGCACGGCGACAAAGAACAGCGTGAACGCATCCAACGGGCTGGCGACGGAAACCGCCAGCGCATAGCCCGCAAACAGGCTGGCGAGGCCAAGCAGGGCGAGCAGCGCGTTGCCGCGCGGCGGCTTTTCGCCCTGACGGCTGCTGTGCATCAGCTCAAGCGGCTTGCAGCGCAGCACATGGACGGCGCTGCGCAGGGCAATGGCGGCGTAGATGACGCCGAAGACCGCGACGGTGATCAGAAACAGCCGGGGCGGCAGGGAGAGCTCAGCGCTGACGGCAGTATGCGTCAGGCGAAGCAGGCCGAGCTGGAACGCCTTGGCAAGCAGAATGCCGGACAGCAGGCCGCCGAGCACGGAGAGAAAAAAGCAGTCGAACGTCTCAAGGAGCACAATGCGCGTCACATGCGCGCGGCTCATGCCCAGCATGCTGTAAAGCCCCAGCTCGCGGCTGCGCTGCTTGATGAGGAACGAGCTGGTGTAAAACAGAAAGATGGCACAGAACAGCGCCATGACGAACTCCCCGAAGGCGAGCAGCATGGAAAGAGAGGCGCCGCCGGGCATTTGGAGAATGGAAGGATCCTGCGACAGATAGGCGAGGATGAAGAAGATGGCGGTCATCGCGCCGCCGGAGAGCAGATAGGGGAGATAGAGCCGCCTGTTCTTTCGGATATTGCCTGCGGCCAGACGGGCGTAGAGGGATCGCTTCATCTGCGCTCACCGCCCGTCGTCAAAAGCGTCAGCGTGTCGGAAATCTTCTGATACATCTCCTCACGGCCTGCGTCGCCCCGGTAGAGCTGATGGAAGATCACGCCGTCCTTGATGAAGAGCACGCGCGAGGCATAGCAGGCCGCGCGGATGGAATGCGTGACCATGAGCAGCGTTTGACCGCTTTCGTGGATGCTTTCAAAAAGCGAAAGCAGCTCCTCGGAGGAACGGGAGTCAAGCGCGCCCGTCGGCTCGTCCGCCAGAATCAGTCGGGGCGAGGTGATCAGCGCGCGAGCGGCGGCGGCTCGCTGCTTCTGTCCGCCGGATACCTCATAGGGATACTTGTCTAAAAGAGCGGCGATGTTCAGGCGGGCGGCGAGCCTTTGGAGCCTTGGCTGCATGTCGATATAGCGCATGCCCGAGAGCACCAGCGGGAGAAGGATGTTGTCGCGCAGCGTGAAGGTGTCCAGCAGATTGAACTCCTGAAACACGAAGCCCAGCTGTTCCCTGCGAAAGGACGCCATTTCCCGCTCGGGGACGTCGGCCATATCCTGTCCGGCCAGAAGCACCTGACCGC
Organism: uncultured Oscillospiraceae bacterium; assembly: GCA_964483645.1. GTDB lineage: Bacteria > Bacillota > Clostridia > Christensenellales > Aristaeellaceae > Ventricola. Next base: position 9,643 of record CAZACG010000008.1, read on the forward strand.
CCGTGGGCTTGTCAAGTCCTGCAAGAATGTTGAGCAGCGTTGTCTTTCCGGAGCCGGATTCGCCCATGATGGCGACGAATTCGCCCTCGCGCACGCTGAAGCTTATGCCGCAGAGCGCCTTGACGGGCGCGCCGCCCAGACGCGTGGTATAAACCTTTTTGACGCCTTGTACGTCGAGAATGATGCTTTGCATGGTATTGCCTCCTTATGTGCGGCCCGCTCTGTGCGGCCGCGAGGCTATGATAGCACGGCGGGGAAATGCGAAGCCATCGAATAGGCTTACATTTCCCCGCCCGTTTCTTACATTTTTGTAAGCCTATTCCCTGTCAAGCGGTCGGCTGGACAGATCGAGCTGCATGCGCGTTCCCTCGCCCACGCGGCTTTCGCAGCGGATGGAATGCCCGAGGCTTTGCAGAATGCGGCGGCACAGGTAGAGCCCCACGCCGCTGGCGCGCTTGTCCGAGCGTCCGTTAAGCCCGGTAAAGCCCTGCTCAAAGATGCGAGGCAGATCCTGCGCGGCGATGCCGACGCCGGTATCCTCTATAAAGAGCGTCGCTTCGTCCTGAACGCCGATGCGGATTTCTCCGCCGGAGGGCGTGTATTTGACGGCGTTGGAAAGCAGCTGCTCGATGACGAAGGCGAGCCATTTTTCATCCGTCAAAACGCGGAGACTGATCGGCGCAATCGTGAGCCTGAGATGCTTTTGAATGAACTGCTGCGCGAATTTGCGCACGCAGGCGCGCACGAGCGCTGCAAGCTCCACGTTTTCAAAGACGTAATCCGTGCTGCCGCTGTCAAGACGCAGATAGCACAGCGCCATATCGACATACTGCTCCATGCGCGCAAGCTCACATTGCAGCGCGCGCGCCTCGCCGCTGTCCCGATCGGCGAGCTGAAGGCGCATGGCCGCGATGGGCGTTTTGATCTGATGCGCCCAGAGCGTGTAATAGCCAATGCGCTCCTCATAACGCGCTTCGGTCTGCGAAAGAAGGGCATCCCGTTCCTGCAAGAGGGATGCAATCAGCGACTGATATGCTTCCTCAAGCGCATGCTCGGGAGCGGGCATATGCTCGCCGCATACGCTGGGCGCATGGCAAAGCCGATGGAGCAGCGCGTATCGCTTTTTATATCGCCAAAACCCTGCGGCCAGCGCAAGGACATAGAGCGGTACGCAGAGCATGAGCGCATAGGTAAGCGCATAAAGCGGCGTATCATAGAGGAAAAGGACGGCGGAAAAGATCAGCGCGAATACGGGCGGCAGCAGCGCCGTCCTGTGCGAGCGCAGATAGGAAAAGAAAAGACGCATAGCAAATCCCTTTGATTCAGATTTCTGCGACAATATACCCCATGCCCTTGCGCGTCACAATCAGGTCGTCAAGGCCGATGGCGGCAAGCCTTTTGCGCAGACGGTTGACATTGACGCTCAGCGTGTTTTCATCAACAAAGATGTCGGTTTCCCAGAGCCTCTGCATCAGCAGCTCGCGGCTGACAATCTGCCCCTTATGCTCCATGAGCGTGAGCAGGATGCGGTATTCGTTGCGCGTGAGAGAGAGCCTCTGTCCGCGATACTCAAGCGACGCATCCGTGCTGCTCAGCTGCGCGCCGCGGCAGGAAAGCGCGCGCACATCCCCGGCAAAGTCGTAGGCTCTGCGAAGCAGCGCCAGCAGCTTGGCGTGCAGAACGGTGGCGTCAAAGGGCTTGGCAATGAAATCGTCCGCGCCGAGCGTCATGGCGGTGACGATGCTCATGTTGTCTGCGGCGGAGGAGATGAATACGATGGGCGCCTTGGAGAGCCTGCGCAGCTCCTGACACCATGCATACCCGGATTGAAACGGCAGGGAAAGATCCATGAGCACAAGCTGCGCGTCAAAGGCCGTGAAGGCCTCCGTCACATGCAGAAAGTCGGAAACGGCGCGCGCCTCAAAGCCCCATGCGCCAAGATGGCGCAGGAGCGCGTCGCAGATCAAAGCGTCGTCCTCAACGATCAGAATACGGTACATGCCCATTCCCTCCCGGCTACCTTTGCGGTCAGTATAGCACAGCATGGCCGAATTGAAAAGCATCCTGCTGCGCGCTGATCGTTTCAAATGCGGCTTGCTTTTTCCCTTGCGTGCGGGTATAATATAAGAGCATGATTTTGTCCATGCGGACAGGAGGTTTTTGTCATGACGCCCGAAGAGATGAACGAGCGCGATATCGTGGAATTCACCGACGACAACGGCAATACGCTGCTGCTTGAGGTGATGGATTATTTCTTCTACAACGGCGAGGAGTTTGCCGCGCTGTGCGATGCGAAGGAGAATCCTGCGGATGATGATCCCGACAATGACCCGGTATACATCATGAAGATCAACGTCTTTACCGATGAAAACGGCGAAGAAATGGAAGAATTTGTCTCGCCTGACGAGGCGCTTATGGATAAGCTGATTCAGGTTGTGCGTACCCGCTTTACGCAGGATGACGGCGAGGACGATGAGGAATAACCCACGGCGTATATGCGCGGGGCGGAAGAGGTTCCGCTCCGCGCTTTGCATATGAGGAGAAGAAATCCGGAAAGGACGGCGCTCATGAACGACCTGCTCAAACTCAAAATCGAAAAGCTGCCGACCTGCCCGGGCTGCTATTTGATGAAAAGCGAAGGAAGGATCATCTATGTCGGCAAGGCGATCAATCTCAAAAATCGCGTCAGCCAGTATTTTCATCAGAATCGCGACCATACACTCAAGGTGCGCACGATGGTATCGCATATTGACGATTTTGACATCGTGCTCTGCGATACCAATCTGGAAGCACTGATTCTTGAATGCAACCTTATCAAGCTGCATAAGCCGCAGTACAACATCCTGCTCAAGGATGATAAGCAGTATCCCTATCTGCGTATCGACGTGACGCAGGATTATCCGCGCGTGGAGCTTGTGCGCCGCGCCGGGAAGGATCGTGCGCGCTACTTTGGCCCGTATATGGGCGCGACGGGGGTGCGCGAGGTGATGGACGTGCTGCGCGTGCTCTTCCCGTTGCGCACATGCGCGCAGGAGATCAAGCCGGGCATGCATAAACGTCCCTGTCTGCATCATCAAGTGGGCGAGTGTCTTGCACCCTGCGCGGGCAAGACCACGCCGCAGGAATACGGCAAGGCCGTTCAGGAGGTTATCGACTTTCTCAGCGGAAAGAGCAGCGCGGTGATGGACAGGCTTCAGGCGCAGATGACGGAGGCGGCCAAGAGCATGCGCTTTGAGCAGGCCGCGCAGCTTCGCGACCGTATCCGCGACGTGCAGAATCTTCTGGAGCGACAGAAGGCGATCAATGTGCGCGGGGGCGATCAGGATATTCTTGCGTGCATATCCGACGGCATCGACGCGATGGTGGAGGTGGTCTTCGTGCGCGGAGGACGAATGATCGGCGCGGAGAATCATGCTTTGGAGGGCGCGGGCGATCAACCGATTTCGCAGGTGCTCGCGCAGTTCATGCTGCAATTTTACGACGATGGGCGTCAGCCGGCCGGCGAGCTGCTCTGCCTTGAAATGCCGGAACAGGCGGAGGATATCGAGAGCATCCTCACGCAGCGGCGCGGCGCAAGGGTATCCGTGCATGAGCCGCAGCGCGGCACGAAGCATAAACTGGTGGAGCTGGCGGTGAAAAACGCCAAGGACGCGCTCGAAAAGCGTAACGCACATCTTTCCCGTCAGCAGGAGCGCACCGTCGGCGCATGCGCGGCATTGGGAGAAGTAGTGGGCATGACCACCGTTCCCCGGCGCATAGAGGGCTATGATATCTCCAATACGCAGGGCGCGCAGTCCGTGGCGAGCATGGTGGTCGCCATCGACGGCAAAGCGGCCAACAAGGAATATCGGATTTTCAGAATCAAAACGGTTGAAGGTGCGAATGACTTTGCATCCATGTATGAGGTGATCACGCGCAGACTCACGCGCGCTACGCAGGAGCGGCAGGCGCTGATGGACAGCGGCAGAATGTACGAGGACGGCTCGCTGCCTGTAGGCGCGCCCCCGCTTTCGGGCTTTGCCGATCTGCCGGACCTCATCCTCATCGACGGCGGCCCGCAGCAGCTGCGTTTTGCGCAGGAGGCGATGCATGCGTGCGGGTATCACATTCCGATGTTTTCTCTGGCCGAGCGGCTGGACGAGATCTTTCTGCCGGGGCAGGCGGAGAGCATTTATCTGGACCGAAAGAGTCCTGCGCTGCATCTGATTCAGCGGATCCGCGACGAGGCGCATCGCTTTGGCATCACGCGCCATCGAAATCTGCGCCAGAAGGCGGGGATGCATTCCTCTTTGGAGGATATCCCGGGCATCGGACAGACGCGCAGACGCGCGCTGCTGATGCATTTTAAGACTATCAAAGCCATCGCCGACGCGTCGCCGGAGGAGCTGACGCAGGTGAACGGCATCGGCCCGGCGCAGGCGCAGGTTATCTGGGAACGCTATCATCAGCCCCAAAAAGAGAACGCGAAAGAGGAGTAAAGGAGGAATCGCCGTGCTTGCCAGTGTAAGCAGTCTGGGTCTTGTGGGCATTGAAGCCTATCCCGTCACCGTGGAAGCATACAGCGCGGACGGCATGCCGATGTTTGAGGTCGTCGGTCTGCCGGATGCGGCGGTTAAAGAGAGCCGGGAACGCATTCGCGCCGCGCTGGCGGCCTGCGAGCTGTTCCTGCCGCCTGCGCGTCTGACGGTTAATCTCGCCCCGGCGAATATTCGCAAGGAGGGCCCGGCCTACGATCTGCCCATTGCGCTCTCGATTCTGGGTGCGAATGGCGTGCTTGACGCGCAGCGCCTTGAAGGCGTGGCGGTTGTGGGCGAGCTTTCGCTCTCCGGCGATGTGGTCGGCGTGTGTGGCGCGTTGTCCATGGCGATTTCCGCGCGCGAGCATGGAATGCGCGCGGTGATGCTGCCCAAAGCGAATGCGAGGGAGGCGGCTTGTATTGAAGGGCTGACTGTGCTGCCGGTGGCCAGCCTTCGCGAAGCCATCGACCATGTGCGCGGGAAGAAGATCATCGAGCCGATGCCGCCCATCACCTATGCCGAACAGATGAAGGAGAGACGCATCGGCGGGGATTTTGCCGATGTGCGCGGACAGCGCAGCGCTAAGCGTGCGTTGGAAATCGCGGCGGCCGGCGGGCATAATGTGCTGATGATCGGCCCGCCGGGCAGCGGAAAGACCATGATGGCGCGCTGTCTGCCGGGCATTTTGCCGGATATGACGCTGGAGGAGGCGCTGGAGGTGACGCGCATTCACAGCGCTTCCGGCATGCT
>CAZACG010000009.1:0-14738 GCA_964483645.1 uncultured Oscillospiraceae bacterium
TACGCAGAAGGACAATGAAACCGTGCTCACGCAAACCAATCTGGACGAGCATGCCGAGCTGATTGCGGCGCTTGGAACCACCAAGGACGCAATTCTGGCCAGCTATATCGCCTCTGGCATCGTGATGGAGGTCATCCCGGACGACGGCGGGCAGATTTCCGTCGGCGTGGTCAGCGCAGGCGCGTATGCGGATGTGGAAAGCATGGACGCGATGAGCGATGAGCAGCGGCAAGCCTTCGCCGAGCAGTTTTCGGCCAGCGGCCTGTATGAGAACTGCGAATTGACGCAGACCTCGCCCGCCTGCGTGCGTATGACATCCTCGGCGATGTACGGTTCCATGCCGGTATATTCGCTGCGCTATGCGACGCTGCATCTGGGTCGGCTCTACATGCTTACGCAGACCATTGTGGGGCGCGCGCCCGAGGCTGTGGATGATATGCGGATGGAGCAGGTGCTCTCCGGCATGATGCTGCTTCAAAACATATCCGAGCCCACGCCCGAACCCACGCCCATGCCGACCGCTACGCCGGAACCCACGCCCGTGCCTACGCCCGGCGTGGCAGCGGTCGTCGCTTCCACAGGCGAGCTGACGGTCGAAGGCGTTCCGGCCTATACCAATGAAGCGGAGCTGTCCATCAGCGGCCAGGCTGAAGCGTCGGCTTCCGTGCGCATTGCCGTAGGCGATCAAACGCTGGGGACGACGACCGCGAAAAAGGACGGCACGTTCGCCATTCGCGTCGAGCTACCCGAGGAAGGAAATCTCACGCTTGCCGTCATGACCGATACATCGGAACAGATGCTGTCCGTGCACTATGAAATGCCCTGCGCGAAGCTGGAGCTCCTTGAGCCAACGGTATTGACCTTTACGGGCGAAAATGTTGTAATCAAGGGTGAAACAGAACCGGATACGATGGTGTATCTGGAAAATCCCAAGGCGGCGACGCGCGTGAAGTCCGATAAAAACGGCTCCTTCAGCATTCGCGCGTATATCGACAGCGAGCGCAGCGAGGACTTTACCCTGCGCGTCAAGCCCAAGAATCGCAAAGAAAACGCCGTCACATTGACGCTCACGCGTCAGTATACAGAGCGCGAAGGCATCGCTGCTTTCCGCGAGAAGATGATTGCGCTTGAATACGATCAGCTTTGGCACAATCCGCAGAACTACTTGGAAAAGCAGTTTGTTCTGCGCGGCAGGATCATGGAATTCGCCGATTACAACGGATCGCCCTGCGCGCTGGTTTGTGTCGGCAATCCGGGTACGGGCATCTGGCGCGACCCGATTTGGGTGGTGCTCGACAAAGAGATGGAGATCGCGGAGGGCAATGTTGCTACCTTCTATATGATCGGTCTTGGACAGACGCTTCCGGCGGATGGACAGTATACGCTCGAAGGTGTGGCGGTTGAAGCGCCCGTCGTCAAGGCGGTCTACTGTATCGACGTGAAATGATCCTTCGTAAAGAGATCAAGGCCGACAGGATGCATTGCATCCTGTCGGCCTCTTTGCGTTGTATGGTTTTGATGATTGATCAGAATGCCCATTCCGGGTCAAAATCCACGTTGGTTTGCGGATTTTCTGCACGGCGATCACGGGCGAAGGCGGCGATATGCGCCGCCATCTGCCGCACGGCAGGCGCCATCATCTGCGGATTCTGCACGGCGATGCCAAATTCTCGGTATTCCATCGGCTCGATGGGATATGCGTCCACATTGCCCTGCGCGCGGGCGAGGATGAGGCCGGGCAGCAAACAGATGCCGAAGCCGCTTTCGACCATGGCGATGGTGGAAAGATCGTCGTTTACGCGACAGCTGGCGCGTACGGTCAGCCGATATTTGGCTAAAAACGCCTGAATATCCGCATCCGTTGCATCTCCCTGAATGACAAAGGTTTCCTGACGCATTTCCTCGGGCGTGATGAAGCCGGGATTGCGCGTTTTGAAGCCCTTGGGAACCACGCACATCATTCGGTCTCTATATAGCGGGGTCACGTACAGATCACGGGCGGAATGCGTGGACAGGAAGCCGATATCCACAACGCCGGTTTTCAGCCACTGGATGACGTCGTCATAGGTTCCCTGATTGATCTCAATCTCCACGCCGGGAAATTTCTTTTTGAAGCCGGTGACCAGCTCGGGCAGCCACGTCATGCAGACGCTGTTGAACGCGCCGATTCTGACCGTGCCGCGCTGCATGCCTTTAAGCTCGTCAATCGTCTGTCCCAACGCCTCGTCCGCGTTGAGCACCTGACGGATCATCGGATAGAGCGCCTCGCCGTTTCGCGTGAGCGACACGCCGCCCTTGCCGCGCACAAAGAGCGCAAAGCCGCAAGCCTCCTCCATAGAACTGACCGCATGGCTGATGGCGCTGGGGGTCAGATGCAGCACCTGCGCTGCGCGCGCGAAGCTTCCCTGCGCGATAACGGTATGAAAGATTCTGTATTCGAGCAGCGTCATGATTCTTCTCTCCTGTTTTCCATCAATTCTGTTCATTTTAACATAAAGGCAAGTGAATTCTCTTCTTAATGTACACGATAAATGACGCTGCGTCAATCCCCGAATCTGTTCCTTGTTGCTTTTTTCGGTATGCTTTGCTATAATTTCCGAGGTATCTATATGGACTGTTCGTAACCATCCAGTCCTTAAACAAAACTAGGGAGACTTTGCACATGAACACACGAAAAACCAATGTCCGTGCGCTTGCGCGAGGCGCGCTGATTGCCGCGCTTTATGCGACGCTGACACTTTTGCTGGCCCCCATCAGCTATGGGGAAATTCAGATCCGTTTGTCCGAAGCGCTCACGCTGCTGCCCGTGCTGCTGCCCGAAGCCGTGCCTGCTCTGTGCGTCGGCTGTTTGCTGGCCAATATTCTGGGCGGCTGCACGATCATGGATATCGTCTTCGGTACGCTCGCCACGCTGCTCTCTGCGCTGTGTACGCGAAGACTGCGAACCCACTTCCTGCCCGCCGCCGCTATGCCCGTGTTATTCAATGGGATCATTGTCGGCGCTGTTGTCCATTATGCCTATGCGCCCGTGGTGGCGCTGCCGCTGTGCATGCTCTTTGTCGCAGGCGGAGAGGCTGTCTCATGCCTTGCGGTTGGGCCGCTTGTGCTGAAGCTGATGGAGCGGATTCCGAAGGAGCTGCTCAGATAAGCTCTTCTTTCCGACTTCCTCCCATCCCTCGGATGCCTTGCTTGAAGCCATACGGATAGAAGGCGAAGCATAATCCGAGGGATGAAGTCGGAAAAAACGGAAGAACAATATTGACAATCCAACACAAATGGTGTATTATCGTTATAAGATGAAAATGAATTTTGCAAAGTGAAATAACCCTGACAATGAGTAGAAGAGAAGGATGGCAGCGAAAGAATATTTGCAGATACTGCAAATGATATCGCAAGCGTATGGTAATCGAGTTCAGTCAGAGCGCGCAGAATAACCAATGGCGGAGCGAACCCGAAAAAACAGAATCATTGAACGATACTGTTCGCTTGGAAAACGGGCGCGAAAGGCGCTGAGGAAAGACCGACTCCGTATGCCGAAGCATGGGAGAACGGTTTTGGGCAAAACAAAGAACCGCAGAATGCGGTGTTTTGTATGATGTAAAACAGATCCGATAAAACGAAAGAAGGAAAAGACTATGAAAATTGCATTACTTGAGCCGCTGGGTGTAAGCAAAGAAACCATCGAAGAACTGGCAGCGCCGATTAAAGCCGCAGGACATGATTTCGTATATTACGATACGAAAACGACGGATGTGGAAGAACTCAAGCGCAGAAGTCAGGGCTGTGAAGCGGTGATCATCGCCAACAATCCTTATCCCGCCGAGGTGGTTGAAGCAGCCGATCAGCTCAAGATGCTGGATGTTGCGTTTACCGGTATTGATCATGTGGGCTTGGATGCATGCAAGGAAAAGGGCGTAATGGTCTGCAATGCGGCCAATTACTCCAACGAGACGGTCGCCGAGCTGGTAATCGGAATGACCATTGCCCTGCTGAGAAAGGTGATTCCCGCCAACGAGGCTGTGCGCCATGGCGGTACGGCTGCCGGAATGATGGGCAGGGAAATCAACGGCCGCACCGTCGGCGTGATTGGCACGGGCCGCATTGGCATGATCACGGCCAAGCTGTTCCTTGCCTTTGGCGCTAAGGTGATTGGATATTCCGACGTGAAGAATCCGGAAGCGGAAGCACTCGGCATTCCTTACGTGTCTCTGGAAGAGCTGATGTCTCAGAGCGATATCATTACCCTGCATACCCCGAACAACGCCTCGACGCGCGGTCTTATCAGCCGAGATCTGATCAACCGCATGAAGAAGACGGCGATCTTCATCAACTGCGCACGCGGCCCCATCATTGACAATGTCGCTTTGGCGGATGCGCTGAATGAAGATCGCATCGCCGGAGCCGGTATTGACGTGTATCATGTTGAGCCGCCGATTCCCGACAGCGAGCCGCTTCTGCATGCGAAGAACACGGTTCTTACGCCCCATGTTGCATTCCTCTCCGAGGAGTCCATGGTTCGCCGCGCGTACATCGTGTTTGACAACCTGAAAGCTTACCTGAACGGCGAGCCCACGAATGTCTGCAAGCTGTAAGCGCTCAAGTGCGAATGCCCTTGCCAAGGCTTGATGTAAACGCCAAAGAAGGAATTTCATCACCCCCGGCTGTTAGAAAAAAATAGAATCAAAACCACCTGCTCAGCCGGTGGTTTTGATTTTGCAGCTATAGGACAGAATGGACGAAACTTTCAAATCAAATCCCATTGATCGAACAGATTGAATCCTGTTCTCAGATCAAAACGATCCACAAGCGCGAAGCGAATATGGTGGTCAAGAGGCGAAGTCCCTTGGCAGACTTGGGCGGCAACTCAACGTTTTCCATGGCGAAGCCATTCTCTCAAAGCAGTCAGGGAGCGAAGCGTTACCTGAGGATGGATTCTCTAAAAGCTCGATTGAATTGGAGAGTAATATCAGATCGCACTTCTCTATACCCTCGGGCGCAGTGCGTTAGGCAAAGGCCTTTGCCACATATCCTTATACAAAAGTGGAGCGTATCGACACTGATACGCTCCACGAATTGTTTAATAAGCGCCCGCCTAAGACGACGGCTGCTGTTTTGCTCAAAACGGAAATGGCGGTTCAAGCCGGCGCAGCAGCCTGCGATAGAAAGCGGTTTGATTGGCCCAAAGGGATGCAAAAGTCAAAGCGTATCACGCATGCATCCGCTTTAAAAACTGATTCATCGGTTTTCGAGGGCTTCGGCATAGCGGCTCAGCCGCCGATGAGCTTTGACGCCTGTGTGGCGGTCGTTTGCAGCATGGGAACCAATTGTTCCGTGCAGCGTTCCATGCTCATGCGGGAGATCGGACCGGACATGCTCAGGGAGAAAATGATCTTTCCGCCAGGGTCTTTGATGGGCACGGACAGGCAACGCATGCCGATTTCGACCTCTTCATCATCCATGGCGTATCCTTCGCGTTTGCAGCGCTCCAATTCTTTTTCCAGCTCGGCACGATCCGTAATCGTATTCTTTGTGAAGCTGGGCAGCCCGCATTCGGCGATTAATTCATCCATCTGTTTGTCGGTATACTGACAAAGAAATACTTTGCCGCTGCCCGTACAATGCATATAAGCGGTTCCGCCGACGCGCTGGCGGATGACCAGCGTACCGTTCTTGCTGCCCATGACGACGTCAAAATAATGCACCTTATGATTTTGCAGGTTCGCGACGCAGCAGGTCTCCCCCGTTTCCTTGGCGAGCTGCGCCAAGCACGGATGGATCAGCTCGTAATATGGGAAATTCTCTTTCACATTTTGACCGATTTGCAACAGACGCAATGTCAGTCCGTAGCGCTTCATGTTATCTTGGTATGCATATCCCATTTTAATCAGGGTATTCAGCATCCGAAGGGTTGTGCTTGCCGGCATATCAACGGCGCCGGCGATATCAATCAGGCGCATCGGGCCTTGTGATGAACACATCGCTTCAATGAGACGAATGGATTTTTCAATGGATTGATTCCCTTTCGTTTCTGGCAAAATGAAACCTTCTTTCAAATAAGCAATATGAATTAATTATACAATAATGATGATACCATGTCAAGGTTGTGAAACATCCGTATGCCAAGACTTTTGTAAGGGAATCCGGTAAAAGCAACTGTAGAACATCAATGCGCGCCGAGGAAGCCGGGAAGCACATTGATGGCCGAGCCAATGAACAAACCCCTGCGCTGCACCCTATGATTATTTCTTCTTGCTCTCGCCAAAGGAGACGCCCATAGAGCGCGCGGAGCGCACGGCCTGCGCGTCCTGCGGGACGAATTTGGTCTTGCCCGCAACCTCGGAGAGCGGATTGTGCGTGACGGTATTGCCGGCCATGCCGACGGCCTGACCGTAGTTTTCCTGCGCGATGAGCTGCGCCGCATGTACGCCGAATACGGTGGAGAGCATGCGGTCGTATGCGCTGGGAGAACCGCCGCGCTGCACGTGGCCCGGGACGACCGCGCGCGCTTCAACGCCCACCATCGCCTCCAGCTCCTTGGCGATGCGGTTGGCGACGCCGCTGAAGCCGGTTTCAGCACGGTAGGCGGCGCGTTCCTTCTTCTTCATCGCGGCTTCCTGTACAGTCATGGCGCCCTCGGCGACGGCGATGATAGAGAAATCCTTGCCCGCTTCTGCGCGCCTTTGAACGGCCTCGGCGACCGCATCAATATCGTAGGGGATTTCCGGCAGCAATATGATGTCCGCGCCGCCTGCGATGCCGGAGTAGAGCGTCAGCCAGCCGGCCTTGTTGCCCATGATTTCAATAACCATGCAGCGTCCGTGGCTGGCGGCGGTGGTGTGGATGCGGTCGATGACGTCGGTAGCGATGTCCACTGCGGTGTGGAAGCCGAAGGTGACGTCCGTGGCCCAGATGTCGTTATCGATCGTCTTGGGCAGGCCCAAGACGTTGAGTCCTTCCTCGGAAAGCAGATTGGCGGTCTTGTGCGTGCCGTTGCCGCCCAGACACACGAGGCAGTCAAGCTTCATCTTCTTGTAATTCTGCTTCATGGCCTTGACCTTATCGACATTGTCCTCCTCGATAACGCGCATGTTGCGAAACGGCGTACGCCGCGTACCCAAAATGGTACCGCCAAGGGTCAGAATGCCGGAGAAGTCGCTCTGCTTCATGTCCTTGTAGTCCCCGGAGATCAGACCAGCATAGCCGTCCTGAATGCCGACGATCTCGGCGTCGAACAGGGAATAGCTGGCGCGCGCGACACCGCGGATACAGGCGTTCAGGCCGGGGCAATCGCCGCCGCTGGTCAGGATACCGATACGTCTTTTCATGATATCAACCTCCCGCATATGGATTGGATCGATCTGTGTTTGATTTATTTTACCACCCTGTAAAGTCGGTTGCAAGACGGCAGACGGTCGGCAAACGCATTTTTGTCATGAAGGAAATTGCGTTAAAGCAGCGTCATCATACAAGCTGCTTCGGAAGAAGGAGCGTGCAGAGGTTATACGTCTGATGACTTATTCATTCTGAACAAAACAACGGCGTTCTTGCTTGACGCGGCCATAGGCGGGTGATATACTGTATACGGTATACTAAATGCTGGGCGAGTATGCGCATAGGGCGCATGCGACGCTGTTTGAGGAGGAGTATTGAATGCTCAAGCTGAGCGCTTCTGTCCTTTCATCCCTCTGCGTGACGCGCGGCGTGCGGCCGACGACGGAGCGTGTGATTCAGTTCGGCGAGGGTGGCTTTCTTCGCGCGTTCTGCGACTATATGCTCGATGTAGCCAATGAAAAGGCCGGTATGGACGCAGGCGTGGTCGTCGTGCAGCCCATCGAGCGCGGTCTTGTCGATAAGCTCAACGAGCAGGACGGCCTGTACACCCAGATCCTACGCGGTCAGGTAGACGGCAAGGCGTATAAGGAGACGCGCATTGTGCAGAGCGTGCTGCGCGGACTGTCCCCCTATGAGGACTTTGAAGGATATCTTGCCCTTGCGCACAATCGGGATATGCGCTTGATCATCTCCAATACCACCGAAGCCGGTATCGTCTATACCGGCAAGGACAGCTTTGAGGACAGGCCTCAGGCTTCCTTCCCGGGCAAGCTGACGCGCCTGCTCTACGAGCGTTTTATGGCGTTCGGCGGTGAGAAGGGCACGGGCTTTATTCTGCTTCCCTGCGAGCTGATTGATTACAACGGACGCAACCTTTTGCAATGCTGCCTGAAGACCGCCGAGCAATGGGGCTTGAGCGCGGAATTCAAGACTTGGCTTGAAAAGGAAAATGTTTTCTGCTCCACGCTGGTGGATCGTATTGTAACGGGTTATCCGCGCGGCGAGGCAGAGGAAATTTGGCAGGAGCTGGGATATCGGGACGATATGCTCAACACAGCCGAGCCTTTTGGCTTGTGGGTCATCGAAGGTCCTGCTTGGATTGAAAAGGAGCTGCCTCTGAAGCAAGCCGGGCTTGGTGTCGTCTTCACGCAGGACGTGTCTCCCTATAAGCTGCGCAAAGTGCGCATGCTCAACGGCGCGCATACCTCCATGGTGCTGGGCGCGTATCTGGCGGGACATGAGACTGTGGGCGATTGCATGGCCGACAAGACGATGCGCGCCTATATGCGTCGGACGCTCTATGAAGAGATTATGCCGACACTTGATTTGTCCAAGGAAAGCCTTGAGGAATTCGCCGCCGCGATCTTTGAGCGCTTTTCCAATCCCTTCAATCGCCATCTCCTCTTGTCCATTGCGCTCAACAGCCAAGCCAAGTTCCGCGCCCGCGTGCTACCGACGATCAAGGAGTATGCAAAGCGCAAGGGCGAGCTGCCTGCCGTTTTAACCTTTTCCATGGCCGCTTTCATCGCCTTTTACTGCGGACAACAGAAAGCGGACGGTTCCTTTGTGGGCGTGCGCGCTGCGGGTAACGAATATCCGATTGTGGATGATCAGTTTGTGCTCGACTTCTTTGCGGGCATGCAGGGCAAGAAGCCCGATGAGATTGCCCATGCCGTGCTGACCAACGAAGCATTCTGGGGCGAGGATCTTACAGCGTCGCTGCCGGGCTTTGAAAGCGCCGTGACCGGCGCGCTCTCGGAGCTTTTGACGGACGCGAAGGCAGCGATAGAAAGGGTACTGGCATGAGCAGATGGATTCAAATTCACGAGCATGACAATGTCGCCGTGGCGCTTGAACCGCTTCAGGCCGGGGAAAACGTCTTGGGCGTAACGCTGAGCGAAAATGTGCCTGCGGGGCATAAGCTGGCGCTGTGGGACATCGACGAGGGCGAAAATATTGTCAAATATGCATTCCCCATCGGTCATGCGACGCAGCAGATCAAGGCGGGAAGCTGGGTACACACGCATAATGTGAAGACCAATCTTTCCGGTCTGCTGGAATACAGCTATAACCCCAAGCCCTGCGCCCTGCCGGTTGACCGAGAGGCGACGTTTGAGGGCTATGTGCGTGAGGATGGGCGCGTGGGCGTGCGCAACGAGGTTTGGATCGTGAACACGGTCGGCTGCGTGAACGGCACGAGCAAGACGCTCGAGCGTCTTGCCCGCGAGGCCTACGGCGCGCGCGTGGACGGCATTCACTGCTTCACGCACCCCTATGGATGCAGCCAGATGGGCGAGGATCTCGCCAACACGCAGAAGCTGCTCGCTTCGATGGTTCGCCATCCCAATGCGGGGGCTGTGCTGGTGCTCTCCTTGGGCTGCGAGAACAATCATGTTCAGGCGTTTAAGCAGGTGCTGGGAGAAACCAACCCGGAGCGCGTCAAGTTCCTGATCACGCAGGATTGCGAGGATGAGATCGCCGAGGGCATGAAGCTCTTGGACGAGCTGACAGCCTATGCTTCCAAGGCGAAGCGGGAGACCGTCTCCGCAAGCAAACTGGTGATCGGCCTCAAATGCGGCGGCAGCGACGGTCTTTCCGGAATCACGGCCAATCCGCTGCTGGGCAGCGCGTCGGATCTTCTGGCGCGTCACGGCGGCACGACGCTGCTGACCGAGGTGCCGGAAATGTTCGGCGCGGAGACGATTCTGATGGATCGCTGCAAGGATGAGGAGACGTATGAAAAGTGCGTTGCGCTGATTAACGATTTTAAAGCGTATTTTATTCGTCATCATCAGGTGGTCTACGAAAATCCATCTCCGGGCAACAAGGCCGGCGGCATTACGACGCTGGAGGATAAGTCCCTCGGCTGTACGCAGAAGGGCGGCACCGCGCAGGTGCGCGGCGTGCTTGACTACTGCGAGCAGGTCAAGGAAAAAGGGCTGAATCTCGTCAAGGGACCGGGCAACGATCTGTGCGCGATTACCGCGCTGATGGCCTCCGGCGCGCAGATGGTGCTCTTTACAACCGGACGTGGAACGCCCGTTGGCGCGCCGATTCCGACCGTCAAAGTGGCCACCAACACACTGCTGGCGCGCAAGAAACCCAACTGGATCGACTTCAACGCGGGCGTGCTCGCGCAGGGCGCATCCATGGAGGAGACGGCAGAGGAATTCTTTGCAAGGATTCTGTCCATCGCCTCGGGCGAGAAAACGCGAAGCGAGCTCTATGATTATCGCGAGATTGCGATTTTCAAGGACGGCGTGACATTATAAAGCAGGAGCAGCTTCCTGCGCAATAGACCTCCCCCATCCCCTACAGGCTTCCTTCGCGCTTGAAGAGAGTCAAAGACGGAACGGGGAAAGCAAGATGCATTCGATCTGCCAACTGTGCAGATAAAAATAAAGGAGGATGATACCCATGAAGAAGTTTATGGACGCTGATTTCCTGCTTGAAAACGATGTGGCTAAGAAGCTGTATCATGATTATGCGGAAAAGATGCCGATCTACGATTACCATTGCCATATTTCTCCGGCGCAGATTGCCGAGAACCACAAGTTTGAGAACATCGGCGAGCTCATGCTCGGCGGCGACCACTACAAGTGGCGCGTGATGCTCTCCAATGGCGTGGAAGAGCAGTATATCCGCGGCAACGCGAGCTGGCTGGAGAAGTGGAAGGCTTTCGCAGGCTGCATGAAATACTGCGTAGGCAACCCGATGTATCACTGGACGCATCTGGAGCTGAAGCGTGTGTTCGGCATCGACGAGGTGCTCACCGAGAAGAACGCCGAGGACATCTGGAACCGCGCCAATGCGCTGCTGGCTACGGACGAGTACCGCTGCCACGGCCTGATTGAGAAGTTCGGCGTCAAGCTCATCTGCACCACGGATGACCCGATCGACGATCTGCGCTATCATCAGCAGATTGCCGCGCAGAACAACTCCTTCAAGGTTTATCCGGCATGGCGCCCGGACAAGGCGCTCAACATGGACAAGGCCGGTTTTGTCGAGTACATGAGCAAGCTCTCCGAGGTTTCCGGCGTGGCATGCACGAGCATCGAGAACGTCGTCAAGGCGCTCGAGGTTCGTTTGGATTATTTCCATGCCAACAACGCGCGCCTCTCCGATCATGGCATGGATCTTGTGCCCTACGCTAAGCCGGATGCGGCCGTGGCCGATGCGGCGCTGAAGAAGGCGCTGGCGGGCGAAGCGGTTTCCGAGCTTGAGGTGAACACCTACAAGACCTATCTGCTGGTGAATCTCGGCCGCATGTACAAGGAGCGCGGCTGGGTGCAGCAGTACCACATGGGCGCGCTGCGCAACAACAATCCGCGCATGTTTGAAGCCTATGGCCCGGACGTCGGCTTTGACTCCGTCAATGACCAGAATATTGCCGAGAACCTGTCCCATCTGCTGGCGGATCAGGAGCGTGCGGGCAATCTGCCCAAGACGATCCTCTATTGCCTCAACCCGAAGGATAACTATGTAATCGGCACCATGCTGGGCAACTTCCAGGGCGAGGGCATTCCGGGCAAGATTCAGTTCGGCTCTGGCTGGTGGTTCTGCGACCAGAAGTTCGGTATGATCGAGCAGATGAAGTCTCTGGCGGCGCTGGGTCTGCTGGGCCGCTTTGTGGGCATGCTGACCGATTCCCGTTCCTTCATTTCCTACACGCGTCATGAGTACTTCCGCCGCATTCTGTGCAACCTGATCGGACAGTGGGTGGAGAACGGCGAGTACCCGGAGGATTACGAGACGCTTGGCGAGCTTGTTGAGGGCATCTGCTATAACAATGCCGTCGAGTATTTCGGCATGAAGGTGGACTGATTGCGGAGGGAAAGCATGGAGTTTTCCAGACCCGAAGAGCTTTCGTGGATTGAGCTTGGAGGCGGCTCCCGCCGCAAAATCCGCGCCTATAACAAGAACATCATGCTCGTTGAAGTCGATTTTGACGAAGGCGGCGTCGGCGCGGACCACAGCCATCCGCATGCGCAGATTTCCTATATCCTCTCGGGCGAGTTTACCTACCACGTGGAGGAGAAGACGTATACGATGAAGCGCGGCGATTCGGTTGTCGTGGACAGCGGCAAGGTGCATGGTCTGACCTGTCTGAAGGCCGGCACGGTGCTGGATGTGTTCACGCCGCTGCGCGAGGATTTTATCAAATAAAGCGCAATGCTTTATCTCATATCTGTCATCAACTGAGGAGGTTATTCCAATGGACGTTATGAAAGAGCTTTCCCGTATCGGTATTGTACCGGTGATTGCCATCAACGACGCGGCTGACGCCGTGCCGCTGGCCAAGGCGCTGATTGAGGGCGGTCTGCCCTGCGCCGAGGTCACCTTCCGTACCGCTGCCGCGGCGGACGCGATCAAGGCGATGAGCGAGGCGTACCCGGAGATGGTCGTGGGCGCGGGTACCGTGCTGACCACCGAGCAGGTTGATCGTGCCGTGGCTGCGGGCGCGAAGTTCATCGTTTCCCCGGGTCTCAACCCGACCACCGTGAAGTACTGCCAGCAGATCGGCGTTCCGGTATGCCCGGGCACCGCAAACCCGAGCGATATCGAGGTTGCGCTCTCTCTTGGACTGAAGACTGTGAAGTTCTTCCCGGCTGAGGCTGCAGGCGGCCTGAAGTACATCAAGTCCATCGCCGCGCCGTATGGCGACGTGACGTTCATGCCCACCGGCGGTGTGAACGAGAAGAACCTGCTCGATTACCTCTCCTTCAATAAGATCGTCTGCTGCGGCGGATCGTGGATGGTGCCGGGCGACGCGATCAAGGCCAAGGATTGGGAGCGCATCAAGGCGCTGACCGCTTCTGCTGTGCAACTGATGCTTGGCTTTGAGCTTGCGCATGTGGGTATCAATTCCGAGGATGAGGCCGAGGCCATGGACACCGCCGCCAAGCTGTGCAAGCTGCTGGGCTGGGCAATGAAGATCGGCAACAGCTCCATCTTCGCCGGCACAGGCGTCGAGGTCATGAAGAGCAAGGGACGCGGCACGAAGGGCCACATCGCCATCAGGACAAACTTCATCGAGCGTGCTCAGGCGTATCTGGAGCGTCAGGGCTTCGAATTTGACGCAGATAGCGCCTCTGTGAAGGAAGGCAAGCTCAAGGCGATCTATCTCAAGGGCGAGATCGCAGGCTTTGCAATCCATCTGGTGCAAAAGTAAGAGTCCAAGCTGCTAAAGCTCTGAATTCAGCGTAAAAACAAAGGGAGCTGTCAAGCTAAGCATTCAAACATTTCAAGCCAAAACGAAGAATTTGCTCCAAGCTCGAAGAGTCTCATGCTCAAGAGCCCAGAATTCTGAGTTAATGGCTATTCGAAATGTTTGAACTGAGCTTGACAGCCCCTTTTGTTATGCGAAAGATGACGTAACAAAGCGCGCGGCCAAACGCAGGCGGACGCGTGATGGGACGCGATTCGGAAGCTGGTCGCGCTTGGCGGTTGTGCTTTTTGCCGTATAATGCTATAATAAATCATATCCATGCACCGCGTAAGAAAGGCGTCGCGCTCGGCGCGACAGGAGAGGGGACGGACTGTGAAAGGAATTGTTCTGGCCGGTGGTTCCGGCACCCGGCTGTATCCGCTGACGAAGGTGACGTCTAAGCAGCTTCTGCCGATTTATGATAAGCCCATGATTTACTATCCGCTGTCCGTGCTGATGAACGCGGGCATCCGGGATATCCTGATTATTTCAACGCCGCAGGATCTGCCGCGTTTTGAAGCGCTGTTGGGAGACGGGCATCCCTTTGGCGTGCGCCTGAGCTATGCAGAGCAGCCCTCTCCGGACGGACTCGCGCAGGCGTTCATCATCGGCGAGCGCTTCATCGGCGAGGACAGCGTGGCGATGGTGCTGGGCGATAATATTTTCGCGGGACACGGCCTGAACAAGCGGCTTAAGGCGGCGCTGGCCAATGCAGAAAACGGCCGGGGCGCGACGATTTTCGGCTATTATGTGGACGACCCGGAGCGTTTTGGCATTGTGGAGTTTGATCAGGAGGGACGCGCCGTTTCCATTGAGGAAAAGCCAAAGCAACCCAAGAGCAATTACTGCGTGACGGGTTTGTATTTTTATGACCATCGCGTCGTCGAATATGCCAAGGGGCTTAAGCCCTCCGCGCGCGGTGAGCTGGAAATCACCGACCTGAACCGCATCTATCTGGAGCAAGGCGAACTGAATGTGGAGCTGCTGGGACAGGGCTTTACGTGGCTGGACACCGGCACACATGAAAGCCTTGTGGATGCGACCAACTTTGTCAAGACTGTGGAAACCCATCAGCACCGCAAGATAGCCTGTTTGGAGGAAATTGCGTATCTGAACGGATGGATTACCCGCGAGGATGTGCTGGCGGTTTATGAGGTGCTCAAGAAGAATCAGTACGGACAGTATCTGATGGACGTGC
>CAZACG010000010.1:0-14111 GCA_964483645.1 uncultured Oscillospiraceae bacterium
GTGATGGATGCGCCGGCAATCATGGCGTCGGCCTGCCCTGCCTGACAGGCGGCAATGGCGGCATCCCAGCCAAGGCTGTTGAGCGTATAGGTGAAGCCCTGATCCTCCGCAATGGCGGCAAGAATATCTACGTCGATGCCCACGAAGTTACCGGAGACATCGGTGTACTCAAACGGCTTGAAAACGGTATCCGTCGCGATCACATAATCCTCTGCCAGCACACCGCATGCCGCAAAGCACAGGGTGAACGCAAGAAGGGCAGCAAAGAGCTTTTTCATAATCAGAACCCCCTTTTATTCCTGCCGGGCATTGCTTCCCGGCGCATGCGTCTATTATAGGCGCGCCGGCAAAGCTTGTCAAGGCGAAACCGCCATATTCCATATCGGTTTTTCATTTTTAAATAAAAACTACTCATTCTTCCGAATAAAATGAAGCATTTCGCGCCGAATTATGCATTTCCGTCATTGCAGATCAACCGTTCTTCCTCACATTTTCCATTTACAAAGCCTTCTTCGCGCCGCAGCTGCCCGATATCCTTCCAGTCATTAGAATGATTCCCCGCTCCATACCTTCTTTGTAGGGCAAATTCGCTTCAATCGTACGCCGCTTCCATTTCAGCAATGCGCGCATAGAACCAATCATTGACGGGAACCTGCACGCCGTGCTTTTGCGCCAGCTTTTTCATGGTGCCTGAGAACAGCTCCACCTCGCTCTTTCTGTGTGCCAGCGCGTCCTGACGCATACTCGGCATACCGTCGGGCGCAAAGGTGTCAATCAGATGAAGCCAATCCTCCAATTCATCCTCCGTGATTGCATAGCCCTCAAGTCCGGCGATTCTCTGAGCCTCGCGCATGGCCGCGATCATCGTCTCTCTCGGCTTCCCCTCACGCTGCACACCGCCGTAATCGCATTCAAAGACCATGCAGGTCTGATTGATCCCCACATTGACCATGAGCTTGAGCCACTGTCGACGCACCATATCTTCCACAGGCATGACCTTTACGCCATGCGCATTCAGAAAATCAGCCGTATGCTGTACGCGTTCGGAGATTTCACCCGGCTCCTTCTCGCCCAGCACGATCAAGCCCGGATGCTCATAAGTCAGGGCATTCCCCATTTTGACCGCATCCATGCCCTGCGCGACGCTGTAAAGCACATTCTTTGCATCAAAGCGCTCGGACAGGATTTCCTCGCTGATAATGCCGTTAATCAGCGAAATCAACAGGGTCTTCTCCCCCACAAAGCCCGCTGCGGTGTCCATTGCTCCTGTAAGACCGCCCTGTTTGGTTGCGATGATAAGCAGATCCACGGGTGATGCCTGCGCAGGCGTTACATAGGGAAAATCCACACGCCTGCCGTTGACCAGCACGCCTTCCCGCTCGTATCTCCTTTTGCGCGCTTCATCGACAATCACGCGCACCTGCGCGCCGCTTGCAAACAAACGCTCGGCATACAACGCACCCACTGCGCCAAGGCCAATCAAGCCGACGGTTTTAATTTCAAGACTCATCGTTTTCCGCTCCTTTCTCCTTGGCCCACGCGCTCGCCTTTTCTCTGCTGCGCGCGCCATTGATTCCAGCGTCCTTGCAGTCTGCGTCCTACAGGTCTTTCAAAGCCGTAGGTCAGCGCAACGCTGAGCAGGATCGCTGCGACAAAACAGACTAGCGTATAGCGCTGCTGCCAGAGGTAATCGCCCTCCCAGTTGGGATTTTCAAACTCGCTGGGCACCAGTCTTGCTTTGAGAATCCAAACGGCAAGCGTCTGATGCCAGATATAGAATTGCATGGAAATCGAGGAAATGAATCGTGTGATGGGATTGGAAAGCAGCCTGCGCCAGAGCAAATCGGCATTGGCCGAAAGCAGTAAAAGTGCAGCGCCGAGCATGCCCATTGCCAAACGATGATTCATCTGTCCCAGACGGATCATTTCCGTGCTTCCTGCGGACGCCTGTCGCTTGACCACCTTCCATAAAAGCATCAGCACGGGAATGCAAAGCAACGTGCAGAGTATTCTTGAAACCGCGCCGCGCCTGCACCCGGACAGCGAAACATGAATCGCCGCAGCAGCCATGCCAAAGGCAAAGGTATCCAGATACGCCGGAAGCTGATTAAAGGCCATGGACACGTCTGCGCAATGCACCGCGATATAGCCTCTAAAAGCCAGCGAAGCACCGAGCATCGCGCCAAATGTCGCCATGGGCTTGCGCGCAAACGCGCGCGCAAGCAGCGGGAAAATCAGATAAAACTGCATCTCCACGACCAGCGTCCACAGCGATCCGCCCAGATTCGTGGCATAATAGGCATTGTAGAAGAACATATGCGTATATGTCAGATGCGAAGCGAGATCAACCTTAAGATGCCCCGGCACGGTATACGCATGCGTACACAGCGCAACCGTCAGCATGATCGCCAGCGTCAGCAAATAGGACGGATGAATGCGAATCAGCCGTTTGGCATAGAAATCGGGCGTGCGCAGCTGTGCGGCGCCCTCCTGCTGTCTTCTCGCCCAAGGCAGATAATGGCAAAAGCCGCTGAGCAGAATCATCATATCCACCCAGATATAGCCCGACCGCACAAGCGGATCCAGGCTGATCTCCCGTCCAAAGAGCGTCAGCCCCGGATAGAGCCATGACTGCTGCCAGATGTGAAACCAACCGACGATCATAATCGCCAGCGCACGCAAACCGTCGCAAACATCCACATATCGGATATCTGGCTCGCTGCGCGCATCCTTCAGCCACGCCTTGATGGGATTCATAGTCTTCCCCTCCCGTACACGCTCTACCGGATCATCACATCCAGCTCTTCCTCCTGCGTCGATCCCGTTTCGCCGCTCAGGCGCACAACGAGCCTATGCGGCAGACAGACGATGGTCTTGGCCGCGCTCGTCATCACGCCCTGCCGGATGCACAGCCCATCCCGGCAGTTCGCCTCCAGCATGCGCACCGCGCCGTCCTCCACCGCGATCACATTCAAAGAGTCGTCCTGCTGCCTGATTTCATATTCGCCGTCCGCGTCAAGCGGCTTTTGCAGAACCTCCTCGCCGTCAAGCGTCACAATCACCATCTGTCCGCTCGGCAAAAGGCGGGACAGCAGAAGGAGCACGCCTGCGGCAAGCAGCGCGCAGAGAATGATCAACAGATCTCTTTTTTTCATGTTATTCCTCGTTGGGGATGGCCTCGCCATCCGTCGCCGTGCTTGCGTCAGCGTCAGGCCCGGTCGCCTCGCCCAGATAGCTCAGACGAATATTCCTGTTCTGCGCCTCGTCGCGAAGCGTCAGCGTCTTGTTCTTCAGGCTGACCACGCTGTACACGTTGTTTGCAGGATAGGGCGCATAACCGACAAAAACCCTGTAATCCTGCCCGCCAAAGTAGCCTTCAACACCCGCAATCGCGCAGCTTCCGTCGCGGCGAAAAATGTATTCAACGCCCTGCGGGGCTTTCCAGCGTCCGATGATCTGATAGACATACGCATTGAGAAGTTTTTGCGCCTGCTCGTTTTCCGGAATTCTCTCCAAAAAAGGGAGCGCATCAAGCGGTTTCTTCTGCGCAATCAATTCCTTTGCCCGTTCTACGCAGGCGGTTTCATACATATCCGCCATGTCCGCATATCGAGTGGGCAACTCGTCCTGCCACAGCTCCTCCAGCGCCTCTACGACGCTCGGATAGTCGCCGACCTCCATATCCATCTTGGCCAGCGAATAAGCGTCCGCCAGCCAGATATCTTCATTGGTCTGTGTGCGCTGCTTCGCATCCTCAAAGCTGCCCAGCGCGGCAAAAGCCAAGCCGGCCGCACGGTTATCGCCGCTCTCCTCAAGCGCCGCCGCATGGTCATAACGCGCGCGCATGGCGAGCTCCTCGGCATTCAGATACACGCCGCACGCCTCATACTGCGCAGCAGCCGTCTCATAGTCCCGCTCGACAGAAAGCTGTTCCGCCCATGCATAGCGACTGCGCAGCGCCCAGCTTTCGCTGTCCGAATAATCCGCGAGCGCTTCAAAGGCCGTCGTCGCCTCCTGATACCTTCCCGCCTCATAGGCCTTAACCGCCAACAGATAGCGGCATTGAAGAACTTGCTCCTTTGCATCCAGATAATCGCCCAGTCCTTCAAAGCGCTCCATCGCGGATTCAAGGCTCGTGCCCATCTCCTGCTGCGCCAGCGCATACTCAATGGCGCGTACACGTTCAAGCGCATCCAGATAATCGCCCAGCAAGCCATACTGCGTCTTAGCCGCCTCCCGCAGCCCATCGCCCTCAAGCTCCTGCGCATAGGCGTATACGGCGCTTTTGTAAGTGTCGGCGACCTCCTTCTGCGTCAAATCAAGCTGTTCCAGCCAGCCGATGGCCGTCGGATAGTCCTTCTCAGCCAGCGCAGCAGAGCCTAGGGTAAAGACTGCGTCTGCAAAGCGCTCCTGCGCATCCTCATAATCATATGCAAGCCTGAGCTGCTGGGCGGCAAGCTCCAGATTGCCCGTTCCCAATTCGCTCATGCCGGCCGTATAGCGGCAGAATCTGGCACGCGTCTGCGCCTCTTCGTACACGCCCAGCGTCTCATAAATCTGCGCCGCATCAATATACGCGCCACTCTCCTGCTTCTGCTGCGCAAGCGCATAGCGGCAGCGGCGAATCAGGTCAATGGCGTCCGTTCTTCCTGTCACCTGCAGGAACTGCTCCTCCGCCTCGGCATACTTGCCCTCGCGCAGCAGCTGACGTCCATACAGATAGATGCATTCCTCATGCAAGGCCACTGCGTCGCTGTATTCTCCAAGGGACGCAAAGCGCTCAATCGCCGTCCGATAATCCACACGCTCCTTCGCCGCCGTCGCCATGTCATACACCAGCTCCATATAACGCGCATGCACCTTCTCGCTTTGCGGCATGGATGCCAGCAGCTCCTCAGCCTGCGCGCTGTCGCCAGCCTGAATGAAACGCTCGGCGCGCGCGATAACGGCTTCCTCACAAAGCGACGCCGCCTTTTCGCCTTCTGCCTGCCGGGCGCGTCTTAAGGCTTCGTTAAGCGATGCATCCGTATTCGCCTCAATCAACCGTTGGATAATGAGACATTCGGCGTCCTTCGCCCGTTCATCCGCATCCATGAATCCCGGCCAATACCGATGCACCCATTCATATACCGCCTTGGCATCCGCCGGCTTGCCCTGCGCAAGCTCATAATCTGCCAGCATGCATGCGCCGCAAGGAACGCCCCAGCGCAGCGCAGCCAGCGCCGCTGCGACAAGAATCAGCAACGCAATGATTGCTTTCATTGCACGTCTGCGTCGGCGGCTCTTCTTCTGATGCGCCTTCATGCTGCGCTCAGTCTCCTCACTGGAGCGGCGCAGCGTGTCCTGCGTCTGCTTTTCCAGTTGGCGCTCCCTGCGCCCCACGGTCGAATCAATTGCCGCAAAGGAATAATCCCGCAGCACCTGCGCGCGTTTGCGCTCGCAGCGCATGCATGCTTCATCACTTGTGCGATTTGCCCGCCCGCAGACGCACATCCACACAATGTCATCCTCGCGCGCATAGCCCTTGGCGTCCTCTCCGGCGACGGCGCGCAGTCTGTCCAGTTCCCGCCCCTGCGGCAGCGCGTTCGGCGTATATTCGCGCACATTGCGCTCCTCGCGCCGCCATATTACGCCGTCCTGAAACCAAACCTTTTCCACCGACGCCTCCACACGCACGGCGGCGGCCACGTGATCAGGCCTGAAATCGCCGAAGAAAGCTTCCCTTGGCCCTCCGAGCGCGGCAGCGCGCACAAGCCTGCCGCCCAAGCGCTCCCCCGCTTCATTGAAGCAGATGATATTCATCTGCAAGCTGTCAATCACTTTTTCAGACAGATTGAAAAACTCAATATGGCAGACAAGCTGTCCATCCTCTTTGGTATCGGTCTGAGTGTCTTCGCGCTCTATGTCAACGCTGACTACCTCAACCGGGCATGTCAGATCGCTCTTCATCTCTGTCACCTCTGTATCTGTTTCTTTCTGCACTAAAGCACGGTATTATTCCAATGGCGCTTAAAGCCTTTTCAGCGCCTCAACCTCCTGCGCCGTCAGCTCGCGCCATTCGCCGCGTCGAAGCTCACCCAGCTCCAGCGCGCCAAAGCGCACACGGCGAAGCAGCAGCACTTTATGCCCCACAGCGTCGAACATGCGGCGCACCTGCCTGTTCCTTCCCTCGTGAATCGTCACTAGGATATCAGAATACAGGCTTTCATCACGCACAACCCGCACCTGCGCCGGATACGTCCTGCGCTCGTCGCCCTCCATAAATACGCCCCGACGCAGACGCTCGATCTCCTCGTTGCTCGGATTACCCGCCACGCGCGCGAGATAGACCTTATCCACCTCGCAGCTCGGGTGCGTCAGCCGTTGAGCCAGCTCGCCGTCATTGGTCAACAACAGCAGGCCTTCGCTGTCGTAGTCCAGCCTGCCCACGGGATACAGACGTTCGCCAAAGTCCTTGAAGCGATCCATGACCGTCTCGCGTCCCTTGTCGTCGCTGACAGTCGTCACCTCGCCCGCCGGCTTGTGATAAAGCACATAGCGCTTCTGCTCCTCGAGCAACAGCAGCTGCCCGTCAAGCTCCACGCGATCGCTTGATTCAACCTGCGTTCCCATCTGCGTGATGACAGTTCCATTGACACGCACGCGCCCTTGCGCAATCATTTCCTCACATTTGCGTCTGGCGGCCACGCCGCACATCGCCATGTATTTCTGAAGTCTCATTGTTTCTCCTTATTCTCTGCGTTTACAAAAGCAGCCATTGCATCAGCACACGATGCGCGTTAAACGTAACGCCCTTGGCGTCTACGCGCTCGCTTGCTACAACCTCGCTCCGTCCAAACGTCTGCCCGCCGACGACAAGCGTCGCCGTGCCCATGTGCATGCCGGGGTATACCGGAGCTTGAACGCTCTGCGGCACATCCAGCACAATCTGCGCAGATTCGCCCTGCGCCAGCGGAACGCACAGCTCCTGCATCACGCATAGCCCGACGCTCTGCTGCACGCCCTCCACGACGGACACGCTGCCCGCAGACTGCATCAGTCCCAGTGCCCGCGTCATGGTATACGTGCTAAAGCACGCATCCAGCAATCGCTCCGCCTCGTCAAACCAATCCGGACAGCCCAGCAAAACGCCGACCAGTTCCATTCCTCCACGCTGCGCGCCGAAGACAAGGCAACGTCCTGCACGGCTGGTATAGCCGGTTTTGACGCCCGTTGCGCCCGGATAGGAGGAAAGCAGACGATTCTTGTTCTTGAGCTGACGATCGTAGGTTCGTCCTTCCCATGGGATGCTCGCCCGCTCGGTGGATACGATGCGGCGAAAATCCTCGCGCTCCATGGCTTTTCGCGCAATCAGCGCCAAATCATACGCCGTGGTCACATGCGTATCATCCGGTAGCCCATGCGGATTGACAAAGTTCGTGTTGAATGCGCCAAGCTCTTCAGCGCGTGCATTCATCATTTGCGCAAAGCCCGCCACAGAGCCGCCGATATGCTCGGCAATCGCCACGGCCGCATCGTTGCCGCTTGAAAGCATGAGTCCAAGCAGCATTTCCTCAAGCGTAAGCGTCTCGCCCTGCGCAAGGTAGATGGATGTACCCGGAACACCGAAAGCATTCTCCGAACAGGTCACAGAATCGGACAGCTTTCCCTTTTCAAGCGCCAGCAGCGCGGTCATCACCTTGGTCGTAGAAGCCATGGGCAGGCGCTGATGCATGTTATAGGCAAAGAGCACGCGTCCCGTCGTCGCTTCCATGATACAGGCCGCCTTGGCGCTGGTTTCGCCTTGTGCCAAGCATCCATTCTGATTATACATAAAAAACAGGATAAAGAAAAGACCCGCCGCCCATCTTTTCACGATTGTCAGCCCCTTCCGTTTTGGCGCGGACATGCACGCCAACGCCGCCATACTCATAGCGTATGCCATGAGGACGAAAACAAGTTCCCCTGTTTTCGTGCCAATTTTGAAAGCAGGTGACGCTCTTGCCCATCTATTCAGCCGATGCCCGCCATTATTCGGGATCGCTCAATGCTCGCAGCGGATGCTCCTTTCCAAGTTCGAGTTCTTCGTTAAACAGTCTTGGCAATCCTTTCTGCACGTCTGAAACCGATGCCATGCTCCCGCCCGTCACTCCCTATTGTCCACAGCAGGAAACGCCTTCATGTCCGCCAGATCCAGACGATCAACCGGAAAGCTGCGCGCCAAACGACCGCGCTTGCATAGGGCTGTCCGCCTTTGCTACAGGCTATGCCGCAGGCAGCATCCGCTTTGGCGAGGATCAGCCCGCCATCTTCCCCATGTTCTCCTCGCAAAAACCAGGCGATATCCCTGAGCAAAGCGGCGTCTTCACCCTCGCCAAGCCCGGTACGTACCAAATAACCGCTTTGGTCAACATCCCGACAGGCGAAACAATGGAGGCCGTGCTTCACTTAACAGCCAATGGCGAGATTATCCCCGGCTCTGTCACCCGCGTAAGCCCCTCCCGTGCGGGAACCTATGTGATGACTGCCGTTGTCATTTCCGATGGCACGGTAACCGTCGCCCTGACTGCCTCGCAAACGCTCTCGCTAGTCGGCGTCAATCCGTCGGACGTGCTTGCGTCCATCACCTTCCTGAGGCTGGCTTAATACTAATCTCAGATAGAAACGAGCTATCCTTGCGAAGCAAAGAAGGAGTCTGGAGACAATGACCCGGGCTTGGGGTGGGAGATTTCATCCCCATCGTACTCAATCGCGAAGCGATTCTGATCAAAATCGTCAGGGAGCGAAGCGAACCCTGACGGGGAGTTCCTCAAGGCTCAAATTAATTTAAGAATACTACTATACGTCAAAAAGAGGCTGCCAGAATCATTCTTGTTCTGACAGCCTCTTTAGTGCCTTGATCCGCCGCTTCGTGGTTTTCTGCGTTCAGTCCGCTTTGACCCATGCTCTGAGCGATGCAAACATCTTGTCCTCGCCCTCCTCACTCAGCTGCGTGAGGAATCGGACGAGCAAATCCCGCGTCCCGAGGTGCATATGGTCTCGCAGCTTGCCGTTTTGGAGGTATTCCAGCGGCGCAGCGTCCGTGTATGCCGCGCCCTTGTAGATCTTGCTGGCGGCGATACGGTCGCAGAGCATTTCAGCCAGATAGCGTTTGGGCATCGGCATGGGAACATAGCGTCCCTGCTGAACACTGTAATCCACCCAATATTCCCAATGATGGCGATTGCGCCCCTTGTGATGCATCCACGCAAGCGAATAACCATAGGTTCTTCGCTCATCTTCCGTGGGCGAATGCGTCCCGTCAAAAAAACGTACGCCCGGCCAAAACTCCGTGGGGCTAAACTTGGAAAGGTCATGAAGCAGCCCCTGTCCGAGAATGCCCGCCTTGGCACAGTGCGCGATGACCTGATGCCTGTGTCTTATAACCGTCCGCCAATGCCCCCAAAACCTTTGCACGGCATTCATCCTCACGCCTCCCCGACGTCGAGCACCTTGTCGCACACCGCGCCACCAAGACATACCTCGCCCTGATAAAAGACCATGCTCTGTCCGGGTGTAACCGCGCGCTGACGCTCCTTGGCTTCCACATGCACGCGTCCGTTCTCAAGCACGCTCACATGCACCTGCTGATCCGGCTGGCGGTAGCGATATTTACACGTGCAATCAAACTCGAACGCCGGCGCTTCGCCCGCGATCCACGTTACGCCCTCACCCTCGGCATTCCTACTGTAGAGCATCGGGTGATCCTCGCCATGCGTGACAATCAGCTCGTTTGCGTCCATATTCTTGGCGAGCACAAACCAGCGCCCCGCACCTTCAACGCCTTCCACGCCGCCAATGCCCAGTCCGCGTCTCTGACCGAGGGTATAGTACATCAGTCCGTCGTGTCTGCCGACCTTTTTACCCTCCAACGTGACGATATTGCCCGGCTGCGCAGGCAAAAACTGCTTGAGGAAGGGCTTAAAGCTGCGCTCGCCGATAAAGCATACGCCCGTAGAATCCTTTTTGTGGCTTGTAATCAGCCCCGCATCCCGCGCAATCTCGCGTACCTGCGCTTTGGTCAGCTCTCCGACCGGGAACATCGCCTTGGCAAGCGCCTTCTGCCCGAGCATATAGAGAAAATAGCTCTGATCCTTGTTTTCGTCCGCGCCGCGCAGAAGCTGATATTGTCCGTTCGCCGTACCGAGATTACAAAAATGCCCTGTCGCCAGCGCATCCGCTCCCAGCTTCATCGCATAGTCCAAGAAGGCCTTGAATTTGATCTCTCGATTGCACAGCACATCCGGGTTCGGCGTGCGTCCACGCCGGTATTCGTCAAGAAAATAGGAAAACACGCGATCGTAGTATTCCTTGACAAAATTGACCGAATAATAGGGAATATCGATCGCAGCGCACACTTCGCGAACGTCCGCCCAGTCCGTTTCGCTGGTGCAGACGCCGTTTTCATCCTTCTCCTCCCAGTTTTTCATGAATACGCCGATGACCTCATGTCCGGCGCGCTTGAGGAGCAGGGCGGCGACGGAGGAATCTACGCCGCCGGACATGCCTACCACGATTCTTGCCATATGTATCCCTCCATGGAATCTGAGCTCCAATTCCGACAACCGCTTCCGTATTCAGTCGGTGTCTCGTTCTTTATCAACACATTCTATTCGCAGCGCGCACAGCAGAGTTCTTCACGCCGCCTTCCATTCTTCAAGCGAAAAAGCACCGCTTCTCCGTTGATCAACGCCGATTCAGCCTTTCGTCAACTTTATCAAGCATTTGCACCGTTACCTCTTCGATGCTCGCGGATGCGTCGACCCTGAGGACATGCTCCATCCCCTCGCCCGCATACAGCGCCTCATAGGCTTCATAGGTCCGCTCAAAAAAGCTCGCCTTCTCGCGCTCAAGCCTATCCGGCTCGGAAGCGCTGAGTCTGCGTCCAAGCGCCTTTTCCGGCGGCATGCGCAGATAAATGGTCATATCCGGCTTCGCTTCTTCGACGGCAAAGCGATTGATCTGTGCCACGCGCTGCGCGCCAAGCTGCCGACCTCCGCCCTGATAAGCGATTGAGGAATCCACAAACCGATCGCAAACCACGGCCTTGCCCTGTGCCAGCGCGGGCAGAATTGTCGCGCGCACGTTTTGCGCGCGCGCAGCCGCATACAGATAGGCCTCTGTCCAATCACACATGGCGTTATGGGCTGGATCGAGAATCAGCTCGCGAATCTTCTCGGCAATTTCATCTCCGCCGGGCTCGCGCGTCACCTGAACTGCCCAGCCAAGCTGCTCAAGATGCGCGACCAGCGCATCGCGCTGGGTCGTTTTGCCGCAGCCATCCACGCCTTCCATAGTGATGAACGGGCCTTTCGCACGCAGCGCGTCCTCAAGCAGCACATCGGCAAGCGCCTCCACGCTGTCTACCACGTACGTTGCTCCGGCCGCCTCAAGCTCCTCGCGCGTCCCATAGCCATAGCTTACGCCAATGGTGTCAATGCCGTTGGCCTGTCCGCCTTCCACGTCATAGCAGCGGTCGCCGATCATGACCGCATTTCCGCCCAGCAGACGCACGGCTTGGGCGACGATCTCCGCCTTATCAGCATGCTTCTTGTCCAGTCCCGGACCGATCAGCGCATCCAGATACGGTGCAAAGCCGAATTTTTGAGCGATCTTCTCGGCAAAAACCTGCGGCTTAGCCGTTGCCATCGCGATCTTGGCCCCGTTCATTTTCAAGCTGCGCAGCAGCAGCGGAATCCCGGTATAGACCCGATTCTCCATCCAGCCCACGACGGAAAAACGTTCGCGGTAAAGAGCAATCGCCCGCTCCGCCTGCTCGTCGTCCATTCCGCAGATTTCCTTAAAGGAGACAAACAGCGGTGGGCCGATAAAGGCCATAAACTGTTCGCGCGTAAAGCCGGTAAAGCCCATGCGCTCCGCCGCCTGCAAGGCGCAGTTGATGATGCCGTCCTCGGACTGGGTCAGCGTGCCGTCCAAATCAAACAGGATCGTCGTGTACTTCATGCTTTTCTCCCGATTTCTTCCGCGCGGCACGCGATGGCCTCGCTTCTTTTTTTGTCTTCCGCTTCCGCCTGCGCTCGGCAAGCTCTCTGCGCGCCGCCTCCACCTGCGTCGGATCCATCATAGGACGCACATGGAGATACAGCTCGGGAAAGGCCTTTTGCAAACAGCGCGCGTACACGCCGTCCAGCGGCTTGGTTCCCTCCAAAGCGTCCGCATCGAATGCACTGCCCAAAGCGTCCGCCAGCGCGGCGCACAGCTGCGCCTTGGGTCTGAACAGGCAGTAGCGCAGCACGCCGCTTTCCTCGTAGACGACGGCATATCCCGCGCGCTGATAGGCACGCTTGCCTGCAGCGGCACGCGCTGCATGCGCGGATATCCTGCTGAGCGCAAAGCCTGCGCGAACACGCAAAGGCGGTCGGCATGCCGAATCAATCGTCATCACCCGCCTGTCATACAGGCGCATATCCTCTCCAAAGCACACAGGACGGACGGCTCGGATATGCTTGAGCGGAATCTCGACAAGCCCGGTGGTGCTGTCGCCTATCCGGCGCTGCAAAACAAGCGTCTGCGTCTTGAGCGTATAGAAGTAAGATGCCGTTACGCGGCGCAGAAAAAGCCACAGAAGCCTGCATGCATATGCATACACCGCCAGACTAAGCGCGTTGACGCCCGTCAGCAGAATCGCAAAATAGACCGTCAATTGCATCACGGTCAGCCGCAGCACAATGGCCGCGACGCTCACAAGGAAGTCCTTCCTCGTGAGCGGTTTGGCACATTCGCGCTGGGTTTCGATGATTTCATCCATGATGTTCCTCGAACATACGCGTCAAAGCGCCTCCATCAGGCCGTTTTCCAGCATGAAAGCCTGCTGCGCAGCCATGTAAGTATCCAGCAGCTGCGCGATTTCATCCAGTTCGCTTTCATCCGCATCCTCGCCGAGCACATCCAGCAGCGCCTCAAACGCGTCATCATCGTCATACTCACCTTCGCCCATCAGGCCATCCTCATCAAGCACGTCCGTCTGCTGCATATACTGCATGTCGGCTTGAATTGCACGGCGGATAAACGCAAGCAGCGCATCCTGATTGAGCGTATGTCCCGCCTTGCGCATGGCTCTGAGGATAAACTCCTCAGCGGCCTGCGCGTCATAGCCCTGCATCAGCGCCATCGTTACGCCTCCTGCGAGAGCAGCTCGCGATACTGCATCACCAGCTCGGCAAAATAATCCAGCGCCTCGCAGACCGGCTGCGGCGTGGACATATCCACACCAGCCACCTTGAGCTCCTCAATCGGGGTCATGCTGCCGCCGAGCGTGAGGAATCTGCGATATGCAGCGAGCTTTTCCGGATCGCCGGAAAGAATGCCTCGCGCAAGCGCAACCGCCGCGCAGAAGCCCGTTGCATACTTATAAACGTAGAAGGAGCTGTAGAAATGCGGAATGCGCATCCACTCATAGGCCACTTCCTTGTCCACCTTACACGCGCCGCCATAGTAGAGCGTATTGAGCTCATAATACATTTCGCACAGGCTATCGCGGGTCAGGCTCTGGCCCTCCTCTGCCATCAAATGCGCCTTGTGCTCAAACTCAGCGAACATGGTCTGACGGAAAACCGTGGTGCGGAAGTTCTCCAGCATATGACCGATCAACATGATCTGCGCAGCGCGGTTGCCCTCGTATTTCTTCATCAAATGCTCGCAAAGCAGAATCTCGTTGCAGGTCGAAGCCACCTCGGCCACAAAGATCGTGTAATCCGCCTTGGCGCTGGGCTGGGTCTTGTTGGAATAGAAGCTATGCATCGCATGTCCCATCTCATGGCAGAGCGTGGACAGACCGTCATAGGTTTTCTTATGGTTGAGCAGCACATACGGCGGGGCGCTGTGTACGCTGGTGCTGTACGCGCCGCCACGCTTGTTCTTGGTTTCGTACACATCCATCCAACGCTCCGGGAGAGCGCGCGAGGCGTCGGCGACATAATCCTCGCCCAGCGGCTTCACAGCTTCCAGGAAGGTTTCAAACGCCTCCTCGATATCCATGCCGATATCAAAGCCGGTATCCACGCCCACGTACATATCATACAGATGCATGTTGGACAAGCCAAGCTGCTCCTTTTTGATGCGCAGGTATTCAT
>CAZACG010000011.1:0-4071 GCA_964483645.1 uncultured Oscillospiraceae bacterium
TGTACTTCGGTATCATATTCCAGCACCCGTGCGAGGAGCAGTTCCGGGTGGCTGTTAAATTTGGCTCGGTCAAATACACCCTTTTTGATACCATCAAAGAGAACGGACTGGATTTTTTCCGTATAAGCAGAAAAAAG
Source organism: uncultured Oscillospiraceae bacterium (assembly GCA_964483645.1). Taxonomy (GTDB): domain Bacteria; phylum Bacillota; class Clostridia; order Christensenellales; family Aristaeellaceae; genus Ventricola. The sequence continues at coordinate 138 of CAZACG010000011.1, forward strand.
GCTGACACGCTCTACATAATTGTAGTGCTGTTCCAGATTGTAATCTCTGGTGCCGATCACTTCCTCCTGTAGGAATCCGTTCTCACAGTAGAAGTGCTGAAGCATCTGCTTGTAGATTTTATTACCGATATCACGCTTGTACATCATAATGATATTTTGCATGCATGATAGAAATTCCAGCCAACCGCTATACCTATCAAGGCGGCGATGACTTTCGTCGTGATCTCACTGCTCTGCTCGGTCTTTCGGCGCATGGAGGGCAGAATGCGCGACAGAATCACCACACATAGCGACAGAGCGCATGTTCCGATATTTCCTATGGTATTAGCCTTCATCCATAGAGCAACAAAGGCAAAAGTCCAAAGACCCCAGAGCAGATTGCAAGCTTTCTTTTTCATAGAAACAAAGCATTTCTTAAGTAATCAATAGTTGACAAGAGTATAACGCATCAGTAACTATTAAGCAATGGGGCGGACGAAGAATCAGAGATTATAACGATGGATATCCATTCAACCGAAACAGGAAGAGACCTGAAGGCGGCAGGGATGACAAGGGACGGTACATGCGCTATCTTTGACTAAAAACCATAACCAACGACTGAGATCACAAGGCTCAGCGCGAGCGCGGCGAGCACATCGCTGATATAGTGCTGGCCGGAGAGCACGCGCAGAGCGGCGATCGTCACACACAGTGAGAGCATTCCGACGGCAAGCGGCCAAGATGGAAAGGCGTAGACAACGGCCAGCGCGATGGCGGCGGCGCTGGCTGCGTGGCGGGAGGGCATGCTCTTGCCCTTGCCGGGCAGATAGGCGCCGACGGGCTGCGCGCCAAAGCGGTCATAGGGGCGCGTACGATGGATGACGGGCCGCAGCGCCGTGACCGCGAAAAAGCACGCCGCCGGTACGAGCAGCACGCGAACAAGGCGAATGTCCCGCCTGAGCGCGAGCACGGCGAGCGCTACAAGATAGCATGCGGCGCAGATCAGCGTCGGGAGACGCAGAAAGGATGCGCCGCAGGGAAGGCGCAGCGTGATACGCCGCATAGCGGCGGTCATTTGGAGATACTGATTTCGGGTCATGGAGAACTCCTGTGTATGCCGACAGGCGGTAGGATGCAAGACATATCGGGAAACGCGCCAAACGGCGGGCGCAGAGCGTCAGAGGATTTCCTTCAGCGTCAGCGCGCACAGCATTTCCCGGGGAAAAGCGGAAAGCGTATGCATAGCCAAGGATGAAAAAACGTTTTCCCGTTGCAGCAGCTGATACAGACAGGCGATCAGCAGCTTTCTGTCCGGCTGGGGCGGCGCAAAGAGCACGCCGATGCGTCCGCCGAGTAGGGAGGAGAGCATGGATTCCGCCTTTTTAAGCGGAAGGGCGGCGCGCAGCTCCTGCGTAAATTCCGCAAACGTATAGACTCGTGCGGGATTAAGCCCGGCGATTTCGCCGCAGAGCTCACAGGCGCGCAGAAAATAATCAATGCAATCGCTGCCGACATGCAGCCGTTCCTCTAAAAGCGCAAAGAGCACCATGCTTTCCGTGCGGCGCGTAAGCGCGTGGGAGGATTGCAGACCGGCTTCGTGCTGCGTCAGGTGAACAACGAAATCCTGGGCGCGCGTATAGAGGGACTGCGCGTCAATGGGATCAAACGCATAGAGCGTTCCGCGCAGCTTGCCGAAGGCGCGCAGGGTATCGTTGTAGCCGAGGGTTCGATTGCGCGCGGAGAGCGCGGGGTCAAAGGTCATCAGACCGCCCAGCGGATGCGAGGTGCGGATGTAGGTGATATTGGGGCGCATGGCATACTGTGTGTGCGAGAGATTTTTGCCGATGTCGATGGCGATGATGTGACGCGCGCCGGAGCGCACGGCCATTTCCACCGGCACATTGTCGCAGAAGCCGCCGTCGATGTAGCGATCGTCTCCGAGCTGTACTATGGGGAAGACCGGGAAGTAGGCCGAGCTGGCCAGCAGCCACTTGTGCAGAGAGCCTGCTTCCATATCTTCAAGCTGCTTCTCCACCATGGAAAGCGCAGGCAGCCGCGTGGTCACCAGCCCGAAGCGCACGGCGCTTCGGCGTAGCGTTTCCTCGTTGACATATTTATCAAGCAGTTGCGAAAAGGGCGTGATGTCCGCGCCTTTTTCTTGAGCAAAGCGGGAGATGAATTCCAGAAGCTTTTCTTTTTGCCCAAACAGCTTCTCGGCGTCGTCGGCCAGCGTAAGGCTTTCCTTGGTGACCAAATCTTCAAGGCGCAGATTCTCCCAGAGCTCCTGCGCCTCGGACATGCGCCCCTGCGCATACATCGCGGCGTTAAGCGCGCCAACGGATGTGCCATATACGCTCAGAGGACGGATGCCCAGCTCATTAAGCGCGGCGATGGCGCCGAGCTGGTAGGCGCCTTTGGCACCGCCGCCGCCGAGAACGAGCGCGGTTTGCGAGGGAATGAATGCGTTCACAGGCGGCGCTCCTCGATGTTGGCCAGATCGACGAGCATTTCAACTGTCTTCTCCACGCCCATCATGGCAGAGTTGACGCATACATCGTAGTTTTGCGCCTTGCCCCATTTCTGATCGGTAAAGCGGAAGTAATGGTTGCCGCGTTCCTTATCCGAGGAAGCGATGGCCTTGAGCGCAGCGGCTTCATCGAGCTGATAGAGCTGCATAATGCGCTTCACGCGCGCGGCGGTCGGCGCATGAACGAACACATTGATGGTGTTCGGACGGCCGGCGAGCACATAGTCTGCGCAGCGGCCTACGATTACGGCGCTTTCACGCGCGGCAATATCGCGAATGACCTGCGCCTGCGAGACAAAGACGGACTCGGACAGGGGAAGATATTGTTGCGAGAAGAAGCCGCCGGAATATGCGGCTGCGGCAAAATTCTGCACGAAGCTGCTATGTAGACGCTGCTCGTTGTCCTCGATGAATTCCTTGGAGAGGCCGCTCTTCTCCGCTGCGAGGGCGATGAGCTCCTTGTCATAAAAAGCGATTCCAAGCCGTTCGGCGACTGCCCTGCCGATTTCGCGTCCGCCGCTGCCATATTCGCGGCCAATGGTGATAATAAGCGGAGTATTCATGGAAAAACCTCCTTTGAGCTGTGAAAATAGAATTGAGCGAAAAGACCTTATCTTATTATAGCACATTTGCAGTGCTATAACAGATTTGTTTTTTCTCTCTTGTTATGTTACAATCAAGGAAAAGCGGTTTTGGCCGCAAGGACTGCACCAATTGGACAAGGGGAGAGAACTTTATGACGCTTCGCTTATATGATCAGGATTCCGAGCTGCTGCGCTTTACGGCGAACGTGGTTTCCTGCGAAAAAAAGAACGGCGCATATGCCGTGGTTCTGGATCGGACAGCCTTCTTTCCCGAGGGCGGCGGACAGGGCGCAGATCATGGCTTTCTAGGCGGCGTGCGTGTGACGGACGTGCAGGAGTCGGGCGGCGAGGTTGTGCATACGACGGATGCGCCGCTCAGCCCCGGACAGACTGTGGAGGGAAACGTGGATGCACAGCGCCGCATGTCCATGATGCAGCAGCACAGCGGCGAGCATATTTTCTCCGGCCTTGTTTGCTCAAACTTCGGTTATGACAACGTAGGCTTTCACATCGGCTCCGAATTCGTGACGATGGACTTCAACGGCATGCTTTCCATGGAGGACGCGCTGCGCATAGAGCGCATGGCCAACGAAGTCATCTGGAAAAATGTGCCGATTGTAACGACGATTCCCGCCCGCGATGAGCTGGAGCATATGCACTATCGCAGCAAGAAGGCGCTGGAGGGAGATGTGCGCATTGTCAGCATCGAGGGCGCGGACTGCTGCGCGTGCTGCGGAACGCATGTCAAGCGGACGGGCAGCGTCGGACAAATCAAGGTGCTGGGCGTGCAGAAATACAAGAGCGGCGTGCGGGTATCCATTCTCTGCGGCCTGCGCGCGCTGGA
>CAZACG010000011.1:4171-13971 GCA_964483645.1 uncultured Oscillospiraceae bacterium
GCTGGGGCTTGTGCTGATTGCCCGTCAGGGCGGCTGGAGCTTTGCCCTTTCCTCAAAGATGCAGGATGTGCGTCCCGCTACACAGGCGCTTTGCGAGCTGTTCGGCGGACGCGGCGGCGGTCCGAAGGATATGACGCAGGGACAGCTTGCATCCGGCAAGGTAGAGGAGATTCGCGCCGCGCTTGAGCGGCAGGCGCGGTAATATTGATAAAAACCCCGCAGGAATTTCCTGCGGGGTTTGAGCTTATGCGGATTTCGTGCCGATCGGAGGCAGGGGATTATCGGCGCAACTGCTTGGTCTTTTCCCAACCCTCGAGGATGGCCTCTTGATGACTGGTAGCATACGGGCCGATGGCCTTGGCCTTCTCCATGGAGATCGGGAAGTGTACGCACAGGTGACCGTCGAAGTTATTATCCTTGAGGTGATAGGGTGTATGCGGCACATTGTGCGTGGAGCCGATGTAGGTTTTGCCGTCGGAGAAGGTGACCCAGACAACCTTGGGCGACCATGTAACCTTGCCGCCGAAAGCTTTGTTCATGATGGCGGTATCCTCGGCGGTTGCGGGCTCCGCATCCATGTGCGCGTCCTTGGTCATGATGCGCAGCGTCCAAGTGTAGCCGGTTTCAAAATCATACACAGAGCAATATTCGCCGTTGGCATATTTCGTGCGCCAGCTGTAAAAATCAGTGTTAAGGACTTCGGTTGCGCTGACCTTACCGCCGCTGGTGGAAGTCTTGCGCGCATAATCCGCGTTGATGGCGGAGAGCGTGCGCTTGCCCGCAATGCCGTCGGCCGTCAGTCCTTTTTTCTTCTGATAGGCGATGACAGCATCGCGCGTCTTTTCGCCGAAGTTGCCGGTTCTGTTGCCGGAGTAATAACCCATCTCAAAGAGCATCTTCTGCATCTTGAGCACTTCATCGCCCGTGGAATTGAGCTGAAGGGTCTGCGCAGTGCTCAGCGTCATCTTATCGGACGAGGACGAAATGGAAGAGGAACCGGAGGAAGAAGAGCCGGAACCGGAGGAAGCGCTCGAGGAGGAGCTACCGCTCTTTTTGCTGGCGATCTTGGAAAGGGTCTTCTCGCCCGCGATACCGTCTGCGGACAGGCCGTTGGCTCTCTGGAAGTTATAGACGGCTTCCTTGGTCAGCCTGCCGAAATTACCGGTTACGGAGCCGGTATAATAGCCCAGATCCTTGAGATCGGACTGCATCTGACGAATCGCCGTGGAATTGGTCATGCCGTATTTGAGCAGCGAGGAAGACGCGCTGCTTGAGGAGGATGCGGAAGAGCCGGAAGAACTGGACGAAGAGGAGGAACTCGAAGAGGAGCTGCCGCTGACCTTGGCGGCGATCTTCTCCAGTGTCTTCGCGCCGGCAATGCCGTCGGCGGTCAATCCGTTTTTCTTCTGGAAGCTGGTGACGGCGGCCTGTGTCAGCGAGCCGTAGTGGCCGCTGATTGTGCCGCTGTAATAGCCCAGCGTGGTCAGATCCTGCTGCAATTTGCGTACGCTGTCGCTGCGGCTTCCGTAGCGAAGCAGCGTGGAGCTGGAAGCGCCGCTTGAAACGGTATCCTCGTCGATTCCCGCGGCAGCGTAGAGCTCCTTGATCGTATCCTCGCCTGCGACGCCGTCGGCGGTCAGCGCGTATTTTTTCTGAAACAGCTTGACGGCCGCCTCAGTCTTTTCACCGTAATGGCCTGTGATATCTGCGGAATAAAGCTTAAGCTGGGTAAGCGCAGTCTGGATGGTCGCAATTTCATCTGCCTCGTCGCCCAGCGAGTAGCTCTGCGCACAGGCGGCGACGCATACGCACATCAGCAACGCGGCAACCGCAATCAATACAATCTTCTTACTGGACGCACCGAATTTCATGAGGGCATGCGTCTCCTTTCTTCTCATTTACGAGCATAGTTTATTACAGATTGTAACATTTGTCAAGCAAAAATTAAAAAACAATGACATGCGTCGGTAAATAAAACGGATCAAAGGATGCATCATTTCCGATAAAACGGTTCGTTCCAAACGGACGGGAAGGCTATACTTTTGGAGACGGGAGAAGTATGCTATAATGAATCCATCAGTTTCAGCACGCACGGAGGAAGCTATGTTCACAGTTTCACAGGCCAGAGAGGCGATTGGAAGCAACGCGTATTTTGCCAGAGGCAGAGCGTACGCGCAGGAAGGGCGCGTAAAGCGCATCAGTGTGCGGGAAAACCGGGGCGTGCTCGTCTATACGGGAATCGTGCGCGGAAGCGGCCGCTCGTATGAGGCTTCTTTTGATTACGACAATATCAAGGAGCGTTTCTTGCGATGCTCCTGCACCTGCCCGGCGTTTGAATACGCGACGTTTGGCTGTAAGCATGTGGCCGCGCTGATGATCAGCGTATGCGGCGACGCGCAGGCAGAGTGGACAAGGGACGCCGAGGAGATACGCAGACGGCAGGAAGAGGAGCACAGGCGGATGCAGGAGATCGTCCGGCAGCACGAGGAGGAACGCCGGACGCAGTTTGTCGACGCGCTGCTTGTGAATATGCCGGCACCATATCCTGCGCAGAACGAGGAGAAGACGCGCCTGAGCGTCCTGCTGACGCCTGAAGAAAATGGCATTTCGCTGGAGCTTCGCATTGGGCGCGAGCGGATGTATATGGTTCGCGACGTCTATGAGTTTGCCGCGCGCGTCAAACGGCGCGAACGCACGATCTACGGCAAGCAATTGACCTTTACCCACGATGCGCAGCAGATTCATCCGCTGGATCTTCCTCTTTTTTGGCATGTGCTCGCCATGGTGGACGCCGTACCCAGAGAGCGCGGCAATCAGATGATTCTGCGCGGCGCGCTGTTGGATCAGACAATGCGGCTTTTGCTGGGCGGCGAAGCGGAGATGCGCGGCGATCTCGGCAGAATCGTTTGCGTTCAGATCGAAGAGGGGATGAAGCGCTTTCCTGTGCTGCTTACGCAGAAGGGAGAGCACACGATTCTGCGCGTAAACGGCACGCAGGCAATCCTTGGAAGCGCGGGCGCATATTTCTTTTGCGAGGAGGAGGAAAAGATCCTCTGCGCGTTTTCGGAGCAATTTGCCTATGTGAAGCGGCTTTGCGAGATTAGCGGCGCATATCCCAAGGGCTTGGAGGTGGACGAGGCGCAGCTTGACGCGCTTTGCGCGCGACTCCTCGTTCCGGCCAAGAACGCCATCGAGGTCAGGCTGGGAGAAAGGATTCTCGAGGAGCACACGCCGATGGCGATGACGGCGCGCTTTTATGTGGACGCGGATGAGGAGCGGCTTGTCTGCCGTCCGGCTTACATATATGGAGAGGAGACGGTCTATCCGGGAGATGAAGCGCCCCATATCCGCCGCGACGGCGCGCTGGAGGAGGCTGTGACAGGCGCGGCCCGCGAGCTCTTCCCCCAAAAGTTGCGAGAGGGCGAGTATGCCTTTGAGGGCGGACAGGAGGAGCGCTTTGAGCTGCTGAACGAGCGCCTTGGAAAGCTGGAGCGCTGGGGCGAGGTGATGGTTTCCGAGCGGCTCTCGCGCATGAATCAGACCCGAAGGCGCGCGATGAGCTTCGGGCTTGCGCTTCAGGGCGAAAAGCTGATTCTCACGGGTGATTTGGGCGGCTTTACGCAGGAGGATCTTCAGGCTGCGGCGCAGGCTTATCGGCTAAAACGCAGATATGTTCGTCTGGCGGATGGCGCGTTCCTGTCCGGGGAGGCGCTGGAGCAGGCGGCGCAGACCGAACAGATGCTTCGCGGTCTGGATGTGACGGAGCAGGAGGTTCGGACGGGCGCGCAGATGGACAAGAGCCGCGCGATGTATGTCGAGGCGGCGCTTGAAAACCGAGAGGAGGTTCAGCTTCACGCGCCGGAGGCGATGCTGGACTGGACAAAACGGCTGAAGCAGGCGCAGAGCGTGAGCGCCCGGACGCCTAAAGGGCTTCGGGCCGAGCTGCGCAGCTATCAGAGTATGGGGCTTTCGTGGCTTTGCGCGCTCAGTGAAGCGGGCTTTGGCGGTCTGCTCGCGGACGACATGGGCCTGGGCAAGACGATTCAGGCGCTCGCGATGCTTCTTTGCGCGCAGGAGAAGGGAAAGCTTCGCGCGCTGGTGATCTGTCCGGCTTCGCTTCAGCTCAACTGGCTCAGCGAAGCGCGGCGCTTTGCGCCGGATATCAATGCCTGCGCGCTGTTGGGCGGCGCGCAGGAGCGGCGTGAAAAGCTTGCGCAGGAATATGAGCTTATTATCACCTCCTATGATCAGGCGCGCAGGGACGCGCAGGCATAAGAGGGAATGCGCTTTACCCATGTGCTGCTTGACGAGGCGCAGCATATCAAAAACGCCGCCTCGCAGGCGGCGCGGGCGGTCAAGACCCTTGTGGCCGATCATCGCTTCGCCATGACCGGCACGCCGGTGGAGAATCGGCTCGGCGAGCTTTGGTCGATCTTTGATTTCCTGATGCCCGGTTATCTGCACAGCTACAAGAAATTTAAGGAGCACTTTGAAGCGCCCATCGTGCAGGATGGGGACGAGCGGGCGATGGAGAGTCTGCGGCTCATGGTGGCCCCATTCATTCTGCGGCGCATGAAGAAGGACGTGCTTGCCGATTTGCCGGAGAAGGTCGAGACGACGTTGGAGAGCGAAATGACCGCGCAGCAGCGCAAGCAGTATGCCGCGCAGGCGGCGAAGCTGATGCGTCAGGCCGAGGGTGGGCTGGCCGACGGTGCATCCAGAATGCAGGCGCTTGCAGGTCTGACCCGATTGCGCCAGATTTGCTGCGATCCGCGCCTGTGTCTGGAAGGGTATGCAGGCGGCTCGGGTAAGCTTGAGCAATGCGTGGAGCTTGTGCGCGACTGCATGGCGGGCGGACACCGCATGCTGCTCTTTTCGCAATTTACCGCTATGCTGGATTTATTGCAGGCGCGCTTTGCCGAGGAGGGCGTCAGCACGCTTCGCCTTGACGGCAGCACATCCAAGGAACAGCGCGCACAGCTTGCACAGGCCTTCAACGACGGCGAGGGGGACGTGTTTCTCATTTCGCTCAAGGCAGGCGGGACGGGACTCAACTTGACCGGCGCGGACGTGGTGATTCATTACGACCCATGGTGGAACACGGCTGCGCAGAATCAGGCGACGGATCGCGCCTACCGCATCGGCCAGACGAAGGGCGTGCAGGTGGTTTCGCTCATTGCGGCGCAGTCCGTTGAAGAGCGTATTCGGAAATTGCAGCAGCTCAAGGCCGAATTGGCCGGGGATGTGCTCTCGGGCGAGGAGAATCTCTTTACCGTGGATGCGCAGACGCTCAAGGAGCTTTTGTGTCCGTGATGTTCAAGCGCAGGTCATCGCGTCGATGAGCGAGGCCGTGGCGAGCGGCTGCATGCGCGCACCGGGCGCGGCAGCCTGCCAGATGCCTCCGATGGCTTCCTCGTAATGTGCGTGCGGATTGAATGCATGCGCAAGGCGCAGCGCATGGACAAGCAGCGCGGCGGAGGAGGGCAGCTCGCTGTCGTATATCGCGGGCATGCGGGGAAAGCATGCGGCGCGGTCTTCGGGCGTGCTCATGACAAGCCCATCCTTTCGGACAAACGCACGAAGCGAGGCGTTCAGCAGACGGAGACCGCCCGCGGCGTACGCTTCCATCCCCTCGCCCATGGCGAGCGTCAGCATGGAGAGGGAGAGCGCGGCGCATGCGCCGCAGTCGGCTTGCGTATGAAGCGCGGAAACGGATGTAAAGGCCGGCGGCAGGCCAAAGGGCTGCACGGGCGGCAGAGCCGTCAGACGGGAGACGGCTCGCTGAGCGGCCTGCGTATAGCGCGCCTCGCCTAAACGTCGGCCGACGGCCGCAAGCACGGCGGCCGTCAGCGCGCAGTCCATGGTCAGCATATATCCGGCTGGTTGCCGGGGCGAGCGCGCGGTGCGCGCGCGAAGAAGCTCCGGGCGCACGCGGGCGAGGAACGCCGCATCCTCTGGCGTCAACGCGGCGGGATAACGCGGCGTAAGCGGATCAGCGTCCATGGAGAGCCGACGTTCCGAATTGTGGGATCCGACGGGCGAAAAACGGCTGGGCGTAACCTGCGGCGTCGGCCCTGCGTGCCGGTGAAGCAGAGAAAGCATGCGGCAGACTCGCAGCCCATCCTCGTCGCCCAGCGCGGCGCAGACTTGCTCGGGCGTAAAGGCATAGGACTCCTTGGGAGCGCAGACAAAGGGAGCGAACGCGCCGTCGGGCAGCGTGCAGGAATTTATAATCCATTGCAGCGCACGCAGAGCTTCGATCTTTTGCCCATTTTCCAGCAGGAGAAGCGCGAGAAGCGCGGTGAGCGCGGTCATCTTCCGGGGGACGAATACGCGCCAGTCGTCGGTGAGCGTTGCGCGGAAGAAGCCGCCGTCCAGCGGATCGTATAAAGCGCCTGCAAGCATGGCGCGCAGCGCGCGGGAAAGGACGGCCTGCGCCTTGCCGTCCTCTCGCAGGCCTGCGTGGTGCAAAAAGCACAGAGCGGTGATAAACGGAGCCTTGACGACGCCGAAGCCGCCGCAGCGCCGATCCTCGAGCGCGAAGAGCGCGCGCTTCAAATCGTGCGCGGCAGTCTGCGGCGTGTAGGGCGCGCGCAGTGGATCGGCATGAAAGGAGCGCATAACCTGCGCAGCCTGTGCATGGATGGCGCTTTCCTCATGAATAAAGCGTCTGTCTGCATGAAACAGCCATGCAAGCAAACGGGAAGGATCCAGCGCAAACCCCGGTGGCGGGAGGGGCGCAGCCAGAAACGGACGCCCGTCGCTGAGCAAAAGCGCGCACAGCGGAAGCGCACCCTCCTGGGAGAACATCACGCCGGCCCGTTGGCAGAGCAGCTCGACGTCGGGCCGCATGCCCGGCAGCAGCTGTACGGGAACGGTGCGTTCGCGCAAATGCATGGACAGGGCGGGATCGCTATAGGCGGCCTCGGCTTCCCCGATCAACAGGAAAACGGGAACATGGCGCCGATGAGCCTGCGCAAAGGCCTGCGCTGTGAACGGCTGAAAGAGGAGCCGCTCTTTGGCAGACGCATCCCGCACGGGCACAGTAGAGGACATGGAGGAAACAGACGGAAAAGGCATAGAGGAAACGCGCATGCTTGAACTTCCTTTCGTCTCCGCAGGACGCAGAGGGATGGAATCAGCATGCGCGTGTTTGCTGTGTTTTATGCTGCTGTGCGCATGGAGGCTTTTTGCGCGGCGCAAAGAAGAAAGCCTTATTCTGCGGTCTCTCCGCCTGTGCGCCGGAAGGGCCAGCTGGCTTCCTCAAGCGCGATATCGCGGTGCTTGACATTGACACTCTGCCCGAGGCTGCGCAGATGAACGCCTAAGGCTTCGCTGATGGCGACGGAGCGATGCGCGCCGCCCGTACAGCCTACGGCGATCATCAGCCGCCGCTTTCCTTCCTTCTGATAGAGAGGAGTCAGGTAGTCCACTAAGCTGTACAGATGCCGGAGGAACGCCTGCGTTTCGTCCATGCCGAGCACGTAATCTCGCACGGGAGCCTCAAGCCCCGTGTATGCACGGATTTCGCGGATGTAATATGGATTGGGCAAGAAGCGTACGTCAAAGACAAGATCGCTTTCGCGCGGAATGCCGCGCTTGAAGCCGAAGGACAGGATTTCAATGCGCAGCGTCTGCATGCAGTCCCCGCGCAAAGCCATTTCGTCGATGCGCTGGCAAAGCTCCTTGGTCTTGAGCCCGGTGGTGGACAGTACATAATTGGCGCGTTCGCGTAGCGGCTGGAGCATGGCGCGCTCCTGCGCGATGGCCTCCTCGAGCGTCTTGCCTACGCCGGAGAGCGGATGGTCGCGGCGGGTTTCCTTGTAACGGTCAATAAGCGTTTCCGTATCCGCCTCCAAAAAGAGGATGGAAACGGCGATTCCGTGATCCTTGCAGCTGTCAAGGGCGGAGAGCACGGTCTGCGGGTCAAACAGAGCACCGCTACGCGAGTCCACGCCCAGCGCAACGGGCTTATCCAGCTCCACCTTTTCAAAGATCATAAAGGCCTGAGAAAGCAGCATGGGGAGCATGTTGTCCATACACAGAAAACCGCTGTCCTCAAGATGGCGCAGCACGCTGGTTTTACCCGCGCCGGACAAACCTGTGACGATCAGAAATTGCATAGGAGATTCTTCCTTTCAAAAGGAAAGCTTTAGTATTGATCAGGCGTCCGTACCCAGAATGCGAACCTCGGATTCGAGGAGAACGCCTGTGCGTTCTGATACGCGGGCGGTGATCTGCTCCATGAGGGACAGGATATCCTTGGCGGTTGCGTGGCCGAGGTTGACGACGAAGCCGGCGTGCTTTTCGCTGACCTGTGCATCGCCTACGCGCAGACCGCGCAGACCGCAATCGTCAATCAGCTTGGCGGCGAAGAAGCCTTCCGGACGTTTAAATGTGCTGCCGGCACTGGGGTACTCGAGCGGCTGCTTTTCGCGGCGGGCACGGGCAAGTTCCTCCATACGCGCGCGAATGACGGCGGGATCGCCGGGGTCAAGCTGCATGGCTACGCCGGTCACAATCACACCGGCATCCATCATGGCGCTGTGGCGATAAGAGAAACCCAGATCGACGTCTTCAAAGACGACGCGGCGGCCGTCTGCAATGGATAGGGCATCCACGCGTGTTACCACCTGAGACAGCTCGCCGCCATAGGAACCGGCGTTCATGATGACGCCGCCGCCGATTGTTCCGGGGATTCCGGCGATCTCGGCCAGCCCGGATAGCCCGGCGCGCATGGCGTGCAGTGCGCATCCGCCGATGCTTGCGCCTGCTTGCGCGTACAGTATGTCGCCGTCGAGCGTGATTTCGGAAAAAGAACCGGCAATGCGCAGCACGAGACCGCGGATTCCACCATCGCGCACGAGCAGGTTGGAACCGTTGCCGATGATGGTAACGGGTACGCCTGCGCGGTGCGCAGCGGACAGTGCGACGGCGATTTCGTCGACAGAAGCAATCTGTACCAGCACGTCCGCAGGACCGCCGACACGGAATGTTGTGTAGCGGGACATGGGCGCTCGGGGCAAAATGCGCTCCGGCGCAAAATTGGCTTGCACAAGGGCCTTGATGAGGGCGTCCATGGAAATCCTCCTGAATTCAAGTACTCATATTGTACCCCAAGACGAAGGGGAAGACAAGCGGAAAATCAATGCGTTGGCGACGGAGCGTCCGAAGTATTGGTATATAAATAGGATACGAAAGCAACGGCCGCTTCTTTTGCATAGGCGCCGTCGTGAACAGCGCAAAGGAGGCGCTCTCCCTGCGCGGGAATGAAAGCAAAGAGGTTCTCGGACGCAGATTGGCCGTCTTGGAAAGATGCAAAGGACGAAAGCAAGACGGAATCAAACGACGCATCCTGAGAAAACACATAGACATCCGGGAACGGCTCGGACAGCGAACAAAGCTGAGATTCGTCAATGCGAAGCACACGAAGATGGACGCCTTGCGCTGTCTTTCGGAAATCGTTCAGGGAGGCATAAAAGGCTTGGGCTGACTGCGTGTCCTTCGTGCATAATGCAACGCGCAGAAGGACGCGCTCAGGCAGCTTTTGCTCATAGGGCGTGGAAACGATGGAGAAAATCTCCGGCGCATAGACAAGCCCAATACACAGAAAAAGAGCGAAAAACAAACGAATTGATCTCAAAAACATGCAATCACCCATTCAGTCTATGCAGGCGGAAGAAAGCAGATTGAAAAAAATTCAAAAAAGTTCAAAAAAGGTGTTGACAAAAGCGGACATTCGCGGTATACTAACAAAGCTGTCAGCGCGAGACACCTTGCAGCTGACGACAATGATCCTT
>CAZACG010000012.1:0-10642 GCA_964483645.1 uncultured Oscillospiraceae bacterium
TTACCGAGCTTGCGCGCATAGGTGCCGCCGCCCATGACATAGGGGCCGCGATCCTTGCCGGACAGCTCGTGATACACGTCGGTCAGCGCATCGACGACAGGGTTCTCCTTGGGGAAATAGTTAGGCTTGCTGTCTCTGACCAGCGCAAGCTCGCAGCCGCTTGCCTCGCAGGCCGCCTTGATGTGGTCGATCAAGAGGCTGGAATCCGCCGTGATGCAATAGCGGATATTCAGATGGAGCACTGCGCGCCCATCCTCCTCAAGCCAAGCCATTGTTCCTACGCAGGTCGTATGTCCGCTGACCTCATCGCTGCCGTCCACGTGCAGCGCCGTGCCTGCGAAATCGTCATTGACGCGCTTCATGAATTCGATGACTTGCGTATCCTCGGGGTTAAGCAGGCCGGTTTGCAGCGCCGCGTTCATGGCCTGATGGATGGCATTGACGCCGCCCTCCGGGAATGCGCTGTGCTTGGAAAGGCCTTTGCCCTGAATGCAGGTTTCGCCGTTTTCGCAGGAAGCCTCTGCCCATTCCCAAGCAGCGTGCGCGGCAGCTTCGCCCTTCAGGCACATCGTTGCCCGATCAGGGACAATGTTGCTGGCCATTCCGGCCTTCAAAGCGGTGACCGTCTTCAGAGGACGCTGACTGACGATGTTTGCTTCAAGGATGCCCTTTTCGCCATAGCAGACGGGGAAGCCACAGTCGGCAATCATGGTCAGCTTCTGGGGCGGATAATGAGCGGCGTAGTATTCTACGTCCTTCATTCCATGCTCCTCATCACAGCCTACGAACAGGCGCAGACCGTGGCGGGTGGGAATATGAAGCTCTTCAAAGGCGCGCAGCAGATACATCACGCCCAGCGTCGGGCCTTTGTTATCGTCTGCGCCCCGGGCAATCAGATAGCCCTCGCGTTCCACGGGCTCAAAGGGCGAGGTCAGCTGCCAACCGTCTCCCGGGGGAACCACATCCAGATGCCCCCAGAAGGAGATTTCATCCTCCGGCGATTTGCCCGGTCTCAGGGTCATGCAGCCGCACATATCCTCAAAATTCTGCGTCTCAAAGCCGTAGCTGTGCCCCATGGCGAGCGCCTCGTCCAGAGCGCGCTTGCAGCCTTCACCGAAGGGATAACCTTCTTCATCATAGGTCGAAACGCTGGGAATGCGGACAAGCCGCTTGATGTCCTCAACCAGCTCGTCAAAATGCCGGTCAATCCAGGCTTCCAGCTGTGTGCAGATTTCCTTATCCACGGATGTTCCTCCTTCTTTGCTTGCGCGCAGGTCAAAGGTGTTCGGTTAGCCCTTGATCGCGCCGATCATGACGCCCTTTTCAAAATACTTGGTCAGGAAGGGATAAACCACCATAATCGGAACCGTGGAGATCACAACGGTGCAGTATTTGACCAGCTCGGCTGCAAGGCTGATTTCGGCAACGGAAGCGCCCTCCGCACCCGCAGAGGTATCGTTGCTGATCAGGATACCGCGCAGCACGTATTGCAGGGTGTGCAGATCTGAATCGCGGATAAAGATCATGGACGGATACCACGAGTTCCAATGTCCTACGCCGTAATACAGCGCAATGACCGCGATAACCGGCTTGGACAGAGGAAGGATGACGTGGCTGAGCACCTGCCAGTCGTTCGCGCCGTCGATGAGCGCCGCCTCTTCCAGAGACTCCGGCAGAGAGGCGAAGAACGAGCGCATGATGATGACATTGTATGTGCTGACAAGATACGGCACGAAGTTCGCCCAGCGGGTATTGTAGATGCCTGTACTGCGCACGATCAGGAACAGCGGAATCAGGCCGCCGTTGAAGAACATGGTAAAGGTCATCAGCTTCATCATGATATTGCGGATATAGAAGTATCTGCGCGTGAGCACAAAGGCCGCAAAAATGGTGAGCACCATATTGAGAATCGTGCCGATCACCAGGTTGATTATGGTGTTGGCAAAGCCGCCGACGATATTCGGGTTATTCAGCGTCCGCTTATAGCCGTCCAGCGTGAAATCGCCCAGCCATGTCAGAAGCGGGCCCTCATGACCCATGAGCAGCTTCGGGTCGGAGACCGAACAGACCACCACATAATAGAGCGGATATAGGGTGACCAGAATCATGGCCAGCATAAACAGCACGTTGACCACGTCAAACACCTTTTCGCCCGGAGTATTCAAATCAATGGCGTTGGGGTTTTTCTTTTTCCTAAGAGAAAGCATCTCTATCATCCTCCTTACCACAGACTGGTCTCATTCACTTTACGGCTGATCGTGTTGGCCAGAATCAGCAGCATAAAGTTAATTACCGAGTTGAACAGACCCGCGGCGGTGGAGAAGCTGTAATCAAACTGGATCAGACCGCGGCGGTATACATAGGAGGAAATGACATCGGCCGTTTCGTAGGTCATGGGATTGTACATCAGGATGATACGTTCCCAGCCCAGCGACATCATGTTGCCGATACGAAGAATCAACAATATGACGACCGTAGGCATAATGGATGGGATCGTGACATACCATGCGCGTTTGAGACGGCCTGCGCCGTCCATGATCGCTGCTTCATACAGCGTGGGATCAATGCTCGAGAGCGCTGCGACAAAGATGATGGAATCCCAGCCGGTTTCCTGCCAAAGTTGAATGGCAACGTATATCGGTTGGAAATATTCGGGAATGCTCAGCATGTTCTCGCGAGGGAAGCCGAGCAGATGATGCAGAAAATACGTAATCAATCCGTCGGATTTGAGGAAGTCCACCGCAAGGCCGCATACGACCATCGAGGAGATAAAATGCGGCATGTAGGTGACCATCTGCACCGTCTTCTTCAGACGGGGCATGCGCAGCTCGTTTAGCAGCAGCGCAAAGAGAATTGCCGCCGGAAAGGCGATGACCAGCAGCCAGAAATTGATGGACAGCGTATTGCGCATTACGCGGAAGAAATAGGGGTCGCCCAGAAAATCGGTAAAGTTTTTCCAGCCAACCCAATTGCTGCCCAGAATACCGCGCGCGGGAACATAGCGCTTCCATGCAATCAAAACGCCGTACATGGGGCCATACTGATAGATGGCCATCCACGCGAGCACCGGCAGCGCCATCAGATACAGGAGCGGATGCGATCTGATGTTTTCAAAAAGCAACTGCCACCAGTGTTTTTTCTGTTTCAGACCATTTTTGACGACCATATCCATAGCACCCCTTCAGTCAGCATACTTTTCATTCGTCCCATCGGTTCTCGTGGGGACGAAGCTTTGCGTCTTCGCGCCGCTTCGATCGTCGCGGCTTGATTCATTAGATAAGGGGAGAGAGATAACCTCTCTCCCCTTGCGTCGTCAGCTATGAAAGCTGCGGGAATGGTTTGCAGATTAGTTGCCCATGTAGCGGTCGTAGGAGGCCTGCTTGATGGCGACCATGTCTTCCACGCCCAGCTTGGTCAGGGTATCGGTGAAATCGCTCCAGTTGTCGAAGGACTTTTCGCCGAAGATGTAGCCGTACAGCTCGGAAGAAGCATAGTTCATAATCTTGTTGAAGATATCGGTGTAATCGCGGGACTCTTCGCTGGTCATCGTGGCCAGAGACGGGATACGCTCGGTGTCGTCATAGTCCTTGCGCCATGCCGCCCAGATTTCCTGATGCAGCGGCAGGTAGTACTGCTGACGCTCCATGTCGTCATCATACATGACCTGGAACTCGTCGAGGGTGTACAGGGAACGCATGGTGGTGAAGTCGTAGAGCGGGTTCTCGTACATGAACTCCTGATTGAACTTGCGGGAGCCATCCTCGAGGATATCGAAGGTATGGCAATCCTCGGTGCCAAGACCCCACGCGGTCAGCAGACGGGTGTCGTCGTCGTGCAGGTAGTCAATGAACTTGACGGCCAGCTCGGGGTTCTTGCAGGTCGTGGTGATCTGCCAAGAGGTGGAGTTCAGGGAGTGAACGACACGGGCGACGTGCAGCACGTCCTCGGCGTTCTGACGCGGATACTGCAGACCAACGATGCTGTAGTTCGGGTCATACTCGGCGCCGACCTTCAGCGCGGTTACGGTGGTGGCGTTGTGGTACTCGACCATGCCGGCGCGGCCGTTCTCGAACATGGTTTCGCAGTCGCCGGACTTGCGGGAGACCATATCGCGGTCGATCAGGCCCATGTTGTACCACTTGTTGAGCAGCTGGATAACTTCTTTGTAGCCCTCTTCCATCATGGAGAAGGACACGACGCCGTCGCGGACCTGGAAATCACGCCAGGTTACGCCGAAGGCGGAGGACAGGAAGCCGTTGTTGTACAGACCGTCGTTGTTGAAGATGTCGGGCAGCGCCAGCGGAACCTCAACGCCGTTCTCCTTGTAGGTCAGCAGAACCTTCTCATACTCCTCAAGGGTCACAGGCGCGGTCAGGTTGTACTTATCCAGCCAGTCCTGACGGGTGACCGGGCCGCGATGGATGCGGTTGTCCACGAAGGGCGCCAGGAACTTGGAGCCGAACTTGGTGATCGCGCCGCCATCACCGTAGATGCCCTTCCAGATATAGCCGGTGCCCGCGTCAGACGCTTCGCAGATGGCCAGGAAATTGGGCGCGCCGGCCAGAATCAGCTCGGTAGCGTCCAGCAGAATGCCGTCTTCCATGGCGCCTTCAACGCCGCCCGGATACAGATTCTGGAAGTTGCTGCCGTAGATCAGATCCGGCCATTCGCCGGAGGCGATGGTGGTGTTGAAGAAGGTGCCGTCGTCGTTTGCCGGCGGATGGATGAAGACCAGATCAATACCGGTCTCTTCCTCGATCTTCTTGACGACCGGATGGTCATCCAGACTCTTATACAGGGTTTGCTGAGTGGTGCTCAGGTTGCAGTAGATGGTCAACTGCTCGCCGGTGGTGGTCAGCGGCAGCACGCTCTGATTGGAACCGGACTCCTCGGCCACGGCAACGCCGAAGCACATGACCAGCGCCAGCAGAGCACATACGAGCTGCAGGAACTTCTTGGACATTTGGGACCCTCCTTAAATAATATTCATGAATGCAGGCGTCTCCCGCATTCAATAGAAGCGATTCCTTACCTGGGAGAGGGAAAGGGAACGCATCCCGGTTTCTTCTCCCTTGGATAATTCTATTGTATTATTATCGAGTTGAATATGCTATTCAAAATAGAGCACACATCACGCAAAAACAATCATCTTCGTCGGCTGTTTCCTAACGGACGGTTGAAAAATCTGCTAAAAAATCCCTGATAATTTCAAGAATATAGATTGAATAGCCAAACGTCGGACGGATTACTGAGCAAAGTTGTTCGCATTTATGATCGGTTTTATACTGAACTGTGGAAGGCGGCTTGTGCTGGTTTTCACGCATAATTGACCACGATTATATTCTTTTGCGCGGATTATGATTGATTCTGCGCGTTCTGTGCGTCTATCCGTATTGTAGGAGCACGCATTTTCCGCTATACTGACCACAAACATGAATAATTGTGCGAAATGATCCATAGGATGTATCCTTTCCGAAGAAGGGCGAGGCGAATCGCTCTTTGACTGTTGAAACCGAGGTGTTATCATGAAACAGGAAAATCAGCAAATGCTCGAGCGGGTGAATGCATGGCTTCGGGAGCATCGTCAGGAAATCATCGACGATCTTTCCGGGCTCGTGCGGATTCCCAGCGTATCCGTTCCCGATCCGGATGTTCCGCCGTATGGTCAGGCGTGCCGTGATGCGCTGGCCTATATGCGCGCGCTCGGCGAGCGCCACGGCTATGCGTATACCGATTATGATCACTATGTGGGCTCGCTGACCTTTTCCAGAGGAGAGACCGATATCGGCATCTGGTCCCATCTGGATGTGGTTCCCGTCGAGGATCCGGCGGACTGGGATTATCCGCCCTTTGAATGCACCATGGTGGAGGATCGCTATCTGATCGGCCGCGGCGTGCAGGACAACAAGATGACGGCCATTGCCGTGCTCCATGTCATGAACTGCCTGCGCGATCTGGGCGTAACGCTGCGCAAGGGCTTCGCCCTTTACATGGGCACCGCTGAGGAAACCGGCATGGAGGATGCGCGCTATTTCGCCGCGCACTATCCCTGCCCCGATCTGTCCCTCGTTCCGGATACGGGCTTCCCGGTCTGTATTGCGCAAAGAGGCTCCTTCACGCTGAAGCTGTCCGTTCCCTGCCGCACGCGCATTGCCTTCAGGCACTCCAACAACCCCTCCGTGACCGCAGAGGCCGTCACGGCAAGCCTTGAAGACGGACGAACGCTGCGCAGCGAGGGTATAACGTGCAGCGTCGCGGAGGCGAAGGATGCGCCCAATGCCGTCATGCGCATGCTCGACATGCTCGCGCAGGCGCTGCCACAGGAGGCGGAGCATATCGCCAAGCTGAGCGCCCTTTGTCCCGCGTGGGACGGCGCGCTCCTTCATATGAACCATGAGGACGAGCTGTCCGGCGCGGTGAATATGGCGCCCACGGGCATCGAATGGGAAAACGGCATGCTCAGCGTCAGGCTCTTTGGCATTCTCCCGGTGACGAGCGATATCGACGAGATGGTGAAGAAGGCCGAGGAGGTCTACTCCGCCGCCGGCGTGAATTGCTCGCTGCTGCGCGTGCGCCGTCCCTGCTCGCTGCCCACCGATCATCCCGTGATCGACCTGCTGACCGGCGTATATAATGAGGTGACAGGCTATCAGACCGCGCCCTTTGTCATGACGGGCGGCAATTATGCGGCCTACATCCCCAATGCCTTCGGCTTCGGTCCCGGCATGCCCGGACGCGAATTCCCGCCGCATATCTTCCGCCCCGGACATGGCAGCTTCCATCAATGCGATGAAAGCGAGGACATCGAGCATATCCTGGCCTTTATGCGCATCTATGCGATGAGCGTTCTGGCGCTTGATCAAAGCGACATCTGACTTTGGCGCTCCAAGCAGGAAAGCACGCAGACGACTCGAAAGCTCCTTCGGCATGCACCGATGAAAGCGAGCCCTACGCGCCATGTGCGAAGAGCGCGGATATAGAATAGGATGAAAGCGTGGTGAATCTCCGTGGATACACGGGAGGGGCTTTTGCAGAATATCTTCTACCGCCATTTTGATCTGCCGACCGATTTCCCTGTCATCGGCCTGCTGGGCGATTCATGGCAGAGCACGCATGCGTCGATTACGCGCCTGCACTTTCACAATTGTCTGGAAATCGGCTATTTTTATCAGGGCAGCGGCGAGCTGTATTTAGCCAATCAGCGCACGCCCTTCAAAGCGCCCTGCATTGTGCTCTGTCCGCCGAACGTGCCCCATTCTCATTACGTTGACGAGGGCATGGTGAACGGCGCAAAATGGATCTATGTGGACGCCGTGTCCATCGCCTCCGACCTGAGCCCGCGCCTGATCGGCAAGATCACCGATTATCAGCACTCTCTGAACGGAACGGCCTGCGTGCTTCCCAAGGAGAATTATCCGCATATCTTCGCCACGATCGAAACCATCATCAGCGAAATGGAGACGCCGCAGGCGCATTATAAGCATATCGTGCGCCAGCTGATGAATGCGCTGCTGCTCATGCTGATTCGAACCTCCGCGTGCGAGCAGGAGAGCAGCTCCTCCGTGGACGTGGTATCCCAGCTCGGCGTGCTCTCTCCGGCCATTACCTATATCGCCGGAAACTATATGAACGATATCTCCATTGATTATCTGGCGCAGCTATGCCATATCAGCACCTCGCATTTCCGCCGCATTTTCAAAAAGGTGCTCGGCTGGACGCCGCTTGATTATGTTCAGCTCATGCGCATCACGCGCGCGTGCGCTCTGCTGTATAACTGCGACAATTCCATCACGGAGGTCAGCCTTCAGGTCGGCTATCCGTCCACATCCTCCTTCAACCGTCAGTTCAATCGAATCCACGGTATTTCACCCAGCCAGTGGCGAAAGAAGATGCGCAGCGAGGAGAATCCGCTCGTGACCAGCTATTTTGAAACGCTGCCGCCCGAAAATGCACATTTCTTTCCACTGGTTTCAGAATGAATCATACGCATTCCGATTCAAATGGCTTTATCCGCGCATCTGCTTTGTCGCCTTTGACGCGGCCTCGCTGCGTGCTACGTACCACGGGTACGCTTTACTTCACGCGGCTTCGTCAGAGCAAAAAACGCAATGTGCTCTGTGGAGCGTTGGAATGACGAATGTATATAAACCCGCAGAAAGACCTGCCCTAAAGCCGGACGCATGCGGGTTTTCCTTTACCCGACCCACAACCGAAAGGAGTCAATAACTATGTTTCAGCTTCTCTCGCCGGATGGCAGTCTGAATCTTTCCCTGTTTTTGCAAGACGGCACGCTCTCTTATTCGGTGACCAAGAACGGCGTGACGCTTCTGACACCTTCGCCCGTCGGCGCAATCACCGGAAAAGCCGACCTGACGAGCGGTCTTGAGCCGGTTTCAAGCGAGGAGGGCTTCATCGACGAGCAGTATTCCCTTCCCGCCTTCAAAAAGTCGCTGTGTCTGAATCGCTGCCGCACGCTGACCCTTGCGCTGACCAAAGACGGCTATCCCTTGACGCTGGAGGCTCGCGCCTATAACGACGGCGCTGCGCTGCGCCTTCGCTTTGACCAAGAGGACGTTCTCAAGCAGGAGACGACCGCTTTCGGCGTTCCCGCCGCTACACGCGCCGTCTATGCGATGAAATTCCGCTTTTCCTATGAGGATGAATTCAATCCCGTTCCGCAGGAGGATCTGCATCAGAACCTGTGGAGCTTCCCCGTGCTTCTGGAGGCCGGAAGCGGCGTATGGGGGCTGATTGCGGAGGCCGGCGTTTTTGGCGATTACGGCGGAAGCGTGCTTTCTTCCACCAAGCAGGATTCCCGCATGCTGCGCGTCACCGCGCCGCCGGATGGTTTTTCCGAGCAGCCGCTACCGGTAACCACCCCGTGGCGCGTGGTGCTGGCGGGCTCGCTTGACGATATCGTGAACTCCAATACGCTGGAAAACCTGAATCCGCCGTGTGAAATGGAGGATACCGATTTCATCAAGCCCGGACTGTGCGCATGGAGCTGGATGGTGGAAAACAGCTCCAACAAGGATTTCTACCGTCAGCGCGACTACATTGATCTCGCCGCAGAGATGAACTGGCCCTATTCCCTCAACGACGGCGGCTGGAAGCAGGCCAAGGTGAATATTCCCGCTCTGGTTGAATACGCCAAGAGCAAGGGCGTGAGCATGTGGATCTGGGAGCATAGACGCGATCTGATGGATCGCCAAACCGCGGACGAAACGCTGGCCATGTGGAAAAAATGGGGCGTGGCGGGCGTCAAGGTGGATTTCTTTGAATCCGATACGCGCGAGCGCATTGCGCTGATGGATATGCTTGCCGAGCTGTGCGCCAAGCACAAGCTGATGCTCAACTTCCATGGCTGCACAAAGCCCGCCGGTGAAATCCGCCGCTGGCCGCACATTCTGACCCGCGAGGGCGTCATGGGCGGGGAAAACCTGCAAAACTATTCGACGGAATATTACGTCGCGCCTACCGCGCGTCACAACTGCACGCTACCCTTCACGCGTAACGCCGTTGGCCCGATGGACTTTACGCCCGTCACCTACGGTACCTATCGCACGGGAACCACGGACGCGCATCAGACGGCGCTTCCCATCGTCTTTACCAGCTACATTTGCCATATCGCCGAGCGCCCCGAGATCTTGCTCAAACATCCGTGCGCGCCTTTCCTCAAGGGTCTGCCCGCCGCATGGGATGAATCCCATCTGCTGGAGGGCGCTCCCGCCTGCTACGTCACCATGGCGCGCCGCAGCGGCGAGGACTGGTATGTCGGCTCCATCTGTGCCAGCCGCTCTCGCGTGGCGACGGTCGATCTGTCCTTCCTGAGCGAGGGCGAATACATGGCGACACTCTATCAGGACGGCCTTGAGGATCTGCGTCCTGTGGACGTGCCCATTGGCGTCAAGGAGCCGCTGACCCGCGAGCAATATGACGAATGGGAGAAGGTTACCTCCCGTCCGACTTCCCACCATCATAACCTACATCTCACCGATATTTCCAGCTTCGTCGTCACGCGCGAGCGCGTGCTGGAGATTCCCTGCGTGCAGGACGGCGGATTTGCCCTCAAGCTCACAAAGCGCTGATACTCATCTCAGGTCAAAACGAGCTATCCGTGCGAAGCAAAGAAGGGGTCTGGGGACAATGTCCCCGGGCTGGAGGTGAGGGATGAAATCCCGCATCGTACTCCATCGCGAAGCGATTTTGATAAAGTAGTCATGGAGCGAAGCGAGGCCTGACAGGGGAGGTCCTCAAGGCTCAATTTGATTTGAGAATAGTATGAAATTAGGAACAGTTTGATCAATGGATTGGAGGTTTTAAAGCATGGAAAGACAGATTCTCTCTTTGGATCGCGGCTGGCGTTTCCATCTGGGCGACGTGTCCTATAAGCCCTTCATGGGTCATGACGCGCTGTACACGGCTACCCGGACGACATCTTCCAAGGGGCCGGGACGGCGAGACTTTGACGATTCAGGCTGGCGTGTCGTGGATCTTCCCCATGATTACGTCGTCGAAGGCAAACCTACGCCCGAAATCGCGCCCTCTCACGGCTCTCTGCCCCGGGAAAACGCATGGTATAGGCGCACCTTCAAGCTTGACGAAAGCGATCGCGGACAGCATATTGCGCTGCATTTTGAAG
>CAZACG010000012.1:10742-13393 GCA_964483645.1 uncultured Oscillospiraceae bacterium
ACCTTCAAGCTTGACGAAAGCGATCGCGGACAGCATATTGCGCTGCATTTTGAAGGCGTCGCGACCGCATGCTGCGTGCATGTCAACGGTCAACCGATGTATCGCAATTACACGGCGGGCGTGGGCTTTGAGGTGGATATCACCGATATTGCCCGCTATGGCGAGGACGTGAACGTGGTCGCCGTCTATCTGGACCAGCGCGAATTTGAGGGCTGGTATTATGAGGGCGGCGGCATCTATCGCCATGTCTGGCTGATCAAAACCGGGCGCGCCCATGTCGGTCTGTGGGGCACGTTTGTGCGCAGCGAGCAGATTCAGGGCGACGACTTCCGTACGCTGATTGATATGGAAATTGTCAACGATTTCAACGAGGAAAAGGAAATCGCCGTTCTCTCCGAAATCATGGATGCAAGCGGGCATACGGTGGCCTCCCTGTGCGCCGCGCAGCGGGTTCCCGCGCGCTCCGAATGGACGTTCAGCCAGACGACGGAGGTCTGCGGCGTGACGCGCTGGGACATTGACGCGCCTGTGCTTTACACGCTCAAAACCACCGTCCGTGCGGACGGCGAGACGACGGATACCTGCGAAACGCCGTTTGGCTACCGCACCATCCGCTATACCGCCAGCGACGGCTTCTTCTGCAACGATAAAAAGATCTTCCTCGTCGGCTATGGCAGCCATCAGGACGCGGTCGGCTTCGGCATCGGCATACCGGATACGCTCAGCGAATTCAGAATGGCGCGTCTCAAGTCCGCAGGCTTTAATACCTTCCGCACCGCGCACAACCCCTTCGCGCCTGCGCTGTACGACGCATGCGACCGCTTGGGTCTGTTCTGCATGGATGAAAACCGCTGGTTCTCCTCCTCCGAGCAGGCGAAGGACGAGGTGACGCGCATGGTCAAGCGCGACCGCAATCACCCCTCCATCATCATGTGGAGCCTGTTCAACGAGGAATTCTATCGGGATCAGGTTCAGGGAACCAATATCTTCACGACGCTGCGCGCGCTTGTGAACCGGCTCGATCCCACAAGACCCGCGACCGGCGCGGACAATGTCGGCACGGCCATTCCCGGCATGATGGACGACATCGAGCTGATTGGCATCAACCACGTCTATGAGACACAGCCCCTGGATCAGGTGCGCGTCAATAACCCGGACAAGCCGATTTTCTTCTCGGAAGAGGGGCTTAACGACTTTGTCTTTGACTATTGCAAAACACGTCCGTATATCTTCGGCGCACTGGGCTTCGGCGGCCTGCCCTATCGCGGAGAGACCAAGTATCCGTATCTGTTCAGCGGAAGCGACGAGCACTTTACCTTCAGCCTGCTGTGCGATCCGCTGGATACCTATTATCAGGAGAAGGCGCGCTGGACGGGCGCGGAATGCCTCAAAATCACCGGACACTGGACGCATCCCGGCAGGCAGGGTGAAAGCATCCCCGTGAAGATCTACTCCAGCGCACAAGAGGTGGAGCTGCTGCTTGACGGCGTGTCTCTGGGCAAAAAGGCCGTGGATCCGCTGACGGCCTGCGTCGTCTTCGACGTTCCCTATCAGGACGGCGTGCTCAAGGCTGTCGCCCTTGGCAAGGACGGCAAGCTGCTCGAGGATACGCTTGAGACCGTCGGCGCTGCCGCGCAAATCGCGCTGTATGTGGAAAACGAAAATATTCTGCATCCAATCCGCGCCAACGGCAGGGATGTGGCCATTGTATCAGTCTCTCTGGCGGATGAAAAGGGCAGGCTTTTGCCCGAAGCGCCGGATGCGTCGGTGCGCTTTACCGTCCTGCAGGGCGGCAAGTTCCTCTGCGTCGGCTCGCCCAATCGCGGAGATCACGATAACTGGAAGCTTCCGCAGATTCGTCTGCATCAGAACAAGGCGCAGGTCTACGTGGAGGCCGGCGCGGATGAGCAGCCCATTGTGATTGAGGCCGTCATGGAGGGCTATCCGACCGCAAGGATTTTCATCGAAAAGGAAAAGGCGGTTGCCATCCCCGAGGTTCCTGTTGAGGAATGCCGCTTCCTTGACGAATGGCTGTATTCTCCGACGCTGATTGACCAGCCCTGGCCGGATATCGACGCTTTCCGTCGTCGGCCCAACTTCCAGTTCTTCACCCCGTATCATCCGGGGCGCGGCAATAACGAGAATTTTACCGGCCTGCTTTTTGCCCCCGACGCGCCGCAGCGCGCGCAGACGCTGAATCAGAGCGCGGTGGAGAGCGCGCGCCTTGTTCACTGTATCCGCGTCAAGGTTCCGAAGCCCTCCTTCGCGTTTACGCGCGTCATTCTCCATTTTGAAATCTTTGAAGGCCGGGGACGCGTCTATGTCTACTCCGGGGATAAGCGTTTCTTCGTGGAACGCACGCAGTTCGCCAAAGCGCCGCTGGATCTGGTCTGCGAAGGACTCAAGCCGGGCGACGAGGCGGAGGTGTGGGCTGTGCTGGAGGCCAACCATGCTTTCTGCGCCATCAACAGACCCGTTCGCTGGGTGTTTGAATGATACTGTTCTCAGAGCAAAACGACCCATAAGTACGAAGCGATGAAGGGGTCAAGGGACGAAGTCCCTTGGCAGGTTTGGACGGAAGCCCAACGGTTCCCATGGCGAAGCCATTCCCTCAAAGCAGTCAGGGGTGTACCTGACTGCGGCTTCTCTAA
>CAZACG010000013.1:0-3166 GCA_964483645.1 uncultured Oscillospiraceae bacterium
TTCATAGCCCGGAAGAACCTTGTTCAGAGCTTCCTTCTGCGCGGCGATCTTCTGTTCGGCGATCGGCCCTTTCGTGATTTCGTTTGTGACAGCCAGCGCCACGGCGGCAACGAGCGAGAAGATGAACAGACGAAGCGCAAGTTTGATGATATCACGCATTCTTCTTAACCTCCCCAAAGCTCTTTACGCCGCTCACACGCTCGATGAGCGGAGAGACGACGTTCATCAGCAGGATGGCGAACGAGCACCATTCTGCCGGGGTACTCTTGCAATAACGGAAGATAAACAACAGCAGACCGCAGCCTGCGCCGAAGATCAACTTGCCCTTGCTTGTCGCCGGAGAGGACGAATAATCGGTCGCCATGAAGAACGCGCCGAGAATCAATCCGCCGGAGAGCAGCTGATAGAGCGTCTGATGAATATTAAGGCCGGTGGCAATCAGATAGCAGGCGGCGAATACACCGATAAACGTTGCCGGAATATGCCATGTGATTACGCGGCGCGCAAGCAGATAGGCGGCGCCGATGAGCAGCGCTAGCTTGCAGGTTTCGCCGATTGTGCCCGGCACATTGCCCAAAAACAGCTGTGCCAGCGTTGCCTCGCCCGTTCCGATCGGGGTGGCGGAGGCAATGACGTCCGCACCGGCAAGGTCACCGAACGCAGGGGTTGCAAAGGAATTCATCACAGTCGCCCATGAAAGCGCGAGGATTGCACGAGCAGCCAGCGCAGGATTCATGAAGTTCTGACCAATGCCGCCGAAGATCATCTTGACCAGCAGGATTGCAATGGCCGCGCCGATTACGGGCATCCAATACGGCACGGTGGACGGCAGATTCATCGCCAGCAGAAGACCCGTTACCACGGCGCTGAAATCACCGATGGTATTCTTCTGGTGAGCCGCCTTGCAGTAAAGCCATTCGCTTAAAACCGCGGCTGCGACGGACAATGCGAGAATGACAGCGGAGCGATATCCGAAGAACAGCACGCCGGCCGCGCATGCGGGCAGCAGCGCAATGCACACGTCCTTCATGATGCTCGCCGTCGAGACATTGTCGCGCAGATGCGGAGAAGACGAAACAATATACTTTGACATTTTTACGTTCCTCCGTACTCAGTTAGGACTTTTTGCTCTTGGCGACGGCCTTGGCCACGCGGCAGGCCTGCGTCAGTTCGCGCTTGGCGGGGCAGGCAAAGGTGCACGAGCCGCATTCCATGCAGTTGAGCGCACCGGCAGCCGCAGCACCGTCATAATCGGAATGTCGCACAAGCGCATCAATCTTGGAGGGCATCAGGCCCATCGGGCAGGCCTTAATGCAGCGTCCGCAGCGGATACATGCCGTTTCGTGATCGCTGACGCCTTCCTCGCCCAGCGCTAAGAAACCGCCGAAATTTTTGGTAACGCACAAATCAAGCGACGGCACGGCGCTGCCCATCATCGGGCCGCCGATAACCAGCTTGCGAACGCCTTCGGTCAGGCCGCCGACCTGATCAAGCAGATCCATCAAAGGCGTGCCGATGCGCACACGCAGATTGCAGGGCTGGGCTACGCGGCCGGCCATGGTGACCACGCGTTCAATGAGCGGCTTTCCCTCGCGTACAGCAGAGGAAAGCGCCGCGCAGGTTGCCACATTGAGTACCACGCATTGCGCGGCAGCGGGCAATGCGCCGTTGGGAACCTTGCGACCGGTCAGCGCATAAATCAGCATCTTCTCAAAGCCCTGAGGATACTTCGCCTTAAGCGCGACGACTTCGACGCCGTCCTTTGCCGCGGCCTTAAGCGCCTGAACGGCGTCCGGCTTGTTATCCTCAATGCCGACAATGGCACGGGTAACGCCGGTTGCCTTTTTAGCCAGAAGAATACCATCAATGATTCTTTCTGCTTCTTCCAGCATCAGACGATGGTCGCTCGTCAGATACGGCTCGCATTCGCTGCCATTGATGATCAGCGTATCCGGCTTCGGATCGTTCTTGGAGGTGTCAAGCTTGACTGCCGTGGGAAACGCTGCGCCGCCCAAACCGACAATTCCGCACTTCGCAGCGATGGCTGCAATGTCGCAGGGGGCAAGCGCGTCGACGTTTTCGCAGGCGGAAACAGATTCATCCCAGCGATCCTCAAAGTCGTTTTCGATAACGACAGCCGGAGAGGTTTTGCCGTTTGCGAGCGTGCAGTTTGTCACGGCAATGACCTTGCCGGACACGGAAGCATGTACGGGGGCGGAAATCATTCCTTGCGCCTCTGCAATGATTTGGCCCATATTGACGATCTGACCCACCTTGACGCAGCAAACAGCCGGAGCGCCGCTGTGCTGAGCCATTGCAATCGTCACTTTTGCCGGCGCGGCAGCGTCCACGATGGGCAGAGATCGGGTCGCTTGCTTGCCGTTTCCAATCTCATGCGGATGAACGCCTCCGCTAAATGTCTGGGTAGTAGCCACAGACAAGTTCCTCCCTTCGCTTTTCAAGACCTACGCGTACAAAGACGCTGCTTGAATCAAATAGTTACAGCATATTATAACATAGAAACGATTGAATGCAAACGGACTTCGATGATTTTCGCCTGTTAGTTTTTTCACTTTTATGTGGTTTGGAAACAGCCAAGTGACATCTGTCCCTGCGACAGGGATGAAATTAAAAACAGAACCATGGTCTAATTGTTATTGCAGACCGCGGTTCTGTTTTGGACAAAATGTTACAAGAGAATGCAGACCATTCCCCCGCTCCCTTCGTTGATAATCTTCTGAAGCGTCTGCTGTACCTTTGTCTGGGTGTCTGACGGCATATGCAAGAGCTTGTTGGATAACCCTTCGCGTACAAGATCGCTCAGCGGCTTACCAAACAGGTTGCTTTGCCATAGCTTTTGAGGGTCTTGTTCAAAGCCGTCCATGAGGTAACGGATCATTTCTTCAGACTGCTGTTCCGTTCCGACAACCGGCGAAACCTCGGTCTGAATATCAACGCGTATCAGATGAAGACTGGGGGCGCTTGCTCTTAACCGAACGCCGAAGCGTCCGCCTTGCTGGATGATTTCCGGCTCCTGAAGCGTCAACTCTTCGAGCTTGGGTGGAACAAGTCCATAGCCTGTCTCTCTGACGGACGTCAGCGCCTTTTCAATGTGATCGTATTCGCGCTTGGCCATGACCAGCTCTCTGAGCAGCGAAAGCAGATG
>CAZACG010000013.1:3266-12166 GCA_964483645.1 uncultured Oscillospiraceae bacterium
AGCACCTGTTCAAGCACGCTTCGAATATCCGCTTCTTCGATTTCGCTGACATTCATCGCCGCGACAGGAACGCCATAGTCCCGTTCAAGCGCGCTGCGCAGGCTTTGCGTCTTTCCAGAAGTAGGTGCGTTTGTATTCAGAATGACAGCAAATGGTTTTTTGAGCGCCTTTAATTCTTGAATGACTCTTGCTTCTGCCGCCACATAGGCCGATCGGGGCAAATCTGTCACACTTCCATCCGTTGTGACCACCAATCCGATCGTAGAATGTTCGCCGATGACCTTTTGTGTGCCGATCTCCGCTGCCTTTTCAAAAGGGATATCCTCGTCGGCCCATGGTGTTCGCACCATGCGCAGCGCCTCCCCCTCCTGAGCGCCCAGCGCTCCATCCACCAGATATCCGACGCTGTCAATTAAACGCAGGCGTACTTGATTATCCGAGGGAAGCGTTACCTCTACCGCCTCGCTTGGCACGAAGGTCGGTTTCGTGGTCATGATTGTTTTTCCCGAACCGCTTTGCGGAAGTTCATCCAGCGCTCTGGCTCGGATATGTGCGTTTTCGATGCCCGGTATGACGAGTTTTTCCATGAAGCGCTGGATGAACGTGGATTTTCCCGTCCGCACAGGGCCAACGACGCCGATATAGACATCGCCCTGCGTCCGTTCCGAGATATCCTTATACAGATCGTAAGCTTGCATACCATCCCTCCTGCCGTCTTTGCAAGCGTATGAGCGGCAGCGTCGCAATATGCGCTTTTACCCATTATAGAACATTGCGCAAACAGCGATCAACGAATACAAAGTGGTTGCGTGAACGAAGGATGCATGACAAGAGCGGGCACGCTTTATGTGCTTTGTGCGGGCAGCTCCAAACTGACGACGACTTCAAGCGTCTCTCCTTTGGGAATATCATCCTGAAGCGTCAGATCAGCCAGTCCCGGAATACGATAGATCGTAAGGGTTACCGTATCTCCTGCCGTCTTCATGGCAATTTGATTCGTCAGATCTGTATGCAGCTTTACACGTTCGCCGTCAACCCGAATGATGATATCGTCAGGCTGTATGCCGGCCTTTTGTGCCGGACTGCCTTCCGATACCGCGCTGACATAAACGCCCGCAGGAATCAGACCGTCGGTCGTTTCTTCGCTTCCCCGAAGGGACATGACGGAAATTCCGAGCCGCGGACGCGTAACCTTTCCATATTGGATGAGATTAGCCACAACACTCTGAACAACATCCATGGGAATGGCCATGGCAATGCCTTCAATGCTGGCCATCTGTCGGCTTCCGGTCGAGCTGAATTTGAGGGATGGAATGCCAATCAGCTCCCCGCGCGTATTGAACATGCCGCCTCCGCTGTTGCCTGAATTGATTGCCGCATCTGTTTGAATCATTTTGACGATAGATTCGCCCTTTAATTCTCGCTCAAGCGCGGAAATCACGCCGACTGTGACCGTATCTGCGAACTGTTTCCCTAAGGGATTACCGATGACGATCGCCCAATCGCCTACGCGAACTTGTGAAGGGTCGCCCATTTTGACCGCAGGAAGCGTGATATCCTCCGAAACGCGCAGCACGGCCAGATCTGTCAATTCATCCACTCCGACAATTTCAGCGCGCAGGTATTGCCCGTTCCAGAGAATTTGAACGTCGCTTGCCCCCTCGACGACATGATAGTTTGTGACGACATGCCCCTGTGTGGTAACCACAACGCCCGACCCAGTCGATTGTTCCACAAGCTCGGTTTGTCCGCTGATGATGCTGTACGTATTAGCGCGATTGCTCACGCCGACCACACAGGGCATTACTAATTCCGCCACGTCCGCAAAAGGACTGACTGCGCCTTCAAGCAGCGGCACATATTCGCCCTGTGCATAGACGGTGTTCGCTGCGCTGTTCCCACGGAAAACAGCCATGGCTGCTGCGACGCTCAGCGTCAGAACTGCCATGGCTGTCCATTGGATTCGTTTACGATTCATACGTTTCACCTCGGGCATAGTTTAGCCGATTTGAAGCGCGTTTATCAGACGTACGGTCACCTGAGTGTGACGATGGTGACGCCGGTTTCACCTTCGCCGTAGCGTCCCAAACGGAATCCGCTTACGCACGGGTGACGGCGCAGGCAATCAGAAATGCCGGAACGGAGAATTCCCATTCCGTTTCCGTGAATGATACAGACCTCGCCAAGCGAGGAAATCATCGCATCGTCGATGAATTTCTGAACCTCCGGAATGGCCTCGTCCAGCGCCATGCCACGCACGTCAAGCTCTTGCCGAACAGCGCGCGTCATCACATCTACACGCTGTTCTCGCATGGATTTCTTTCTTTCGAGCTTTTTCTGCTCCTTTTTGAGCATCTGCTGTGTAGAGGTCAGCGTGCGAAGATCGCTAATCTGTGCGCGCATCTTCATCATGCCAACCTTCAGCTGCACATAGCCCTTCGCATCCGCAGCAGTTACAACGGTGGCGTCCATGTCCATTGAAGCGATATGCACCATATCGCCGGGCTTGACCGACTTTGGAATCTCACCGCCAACATCTTTCTTGTCGGCAAGAGCCTCCTGCGCCTGTTCCATCTTCTTTTTTACGCGCTGGATTTCATGCTCCTGCGCGCCGCCGGACTTTTTCATCGCCCGCAGCTCAGAGATCATCTGCTCGGATTCCCTTCGAGCGTTGTCAACGATGCGCTTGGCTTCTTCCTTGGCCTTGCGGATCGCCTTATCCCGCTGCTCCTCCAGCTTTTGACGTTCGGCCTCTGCCTGATTGCGGATGGCAACCATCTCCTGTCGAGCTGCTTCGGCAATCTGACGTTCTTTCTCGGCAACTTGACGATGGTATTCGGCGTTGGCAATGACGTCTTCAAAGCGAACCTGCTCACGGGAGAGCAGTTCCTTTGCCTTGCCAATGACAAACTCCGGCAGGCCCAGCTTTCTGGAAATCTCAAAGGCATTGGATTTTCCCGGTATGCCGATGGATAAACGGTAGGTTGGCCTGAGCGTTGCAACGTCAAATTCAACGGACGCGTTCTCCACATTTTCGGTTGTCAGCGCATATTCCTTGAGCTCGCTGTAATGCGTGGTTGCGACGCAGCGCGTATGCATGGTCAGGAGCGTGGACAGAATCGCCTGTGCGAGAGCCGCACCCTCTGTCGGATCCGTACCTGCGCCAAGCTCGTCAAAAAGCACCAGCGATTTAGGCGTTACGTTTTCAAGAATCGTAACGATATTTTTCATGTGTCCGGAGAACGTTGACAGGGATTGTTCAATGGATTGCTCATCGCCGATATCGGCAAAGACGTCGTCAAATACAGCCAGTTCCGTGCCGTATTCTGCCGGCACCTGAAGACCTGCCTGCGCCATCAACGTAAACAGACCGGTGGTCTTGAGTGTAACCGTTTTGCCGCCCGTATTCGGGCCGGTAATGATGAGAGAAGTGAATTCCTCGCCCAGCCGAATATCCAGCGGAACTACCTTATCCGGATTAATCAACGGATGTCTTCCGCGAATGATTCGGATTCGGCCTTCTGCGTTGATCTTGGGAGCGCAGGCATGCATGCTTCTGGATAGCATAGCTTTGGCAAAGGCAAAATCAAGCTGCGCGAGAATCGCCAGATTGTCAGCCATGGCGGCCGCCTCCGGAGAAATTTGCGCTGAAAGGGCGCGAAGAATGCGGTCAATCTCTGCCTTTTCGGCGGAAATCAGCTGTTTAAGCTCGTTTCCGATTTCAACAACAGCCATCGGTTCGACGAAAACGGTTGCGCCGGTAGAGGATTGGTCATGGACAATTCCCGGCACCATGCCGCGATATTCCTGTTTTACAGGCAGCACGTAGCGATCCGCGCGCATGGTGATGATCGCTTCCTGAAGGTATTTCTGGAAGGAAGCGTTGTGAATCATGCTGTTGAGCCGTTCACGTACGCGCTCATTGCAGGAGCGCATCTTGCGACGAATGGCAAACAGTTCGGAGCTTGCCCGATCTGCAATCTCATCTTCGCTGAGTATGGCGTCGGAAATCGACTGCTCAACCGCTTTAAACGTAGATAGACGCGATGCATTGGCCGTCAGCATCGGCGTATTCTGCCGATCCGTAACCAGAGCATCCCGAGCAACTCTGGCAGCGCGAAGCGTTGCACAGATATCCAGCAGCGCCCGCGGAGAGAGCACGGAGCCGATCTCGGATAGATGCAGCTGAGCTCGAACATCCGAAAACGCTATCATCGGCGTATCGCCCAGATACGTCAGCAATACATGCGCCTCTTCTGTCTCCTGCTGCATGCGCAATACTTCCATCATTCTGTGATCAGGCGTGAGCTTATCACATAGCTCTTTGCCCATATCCGAAACGCAGTATTGTGCCAGTTGGGTGCGAATTTTTAAAAACTCCAGCACCCGCAATGATCTTTCGGTCATAGCTTCTCCTTTTTCATTGGCCGCCTGATATACAGTCAGCCTTGTTTCGTCCTTATTCGACGCCGCGAAGCAGATGCCCTGTCGTGGCTTCCCCCTCGGGCGTGTGCAGCGCACAGCCGTGATTCAGGATATTGCGGAAAGAGGCAACGATCTCGCATTGACGCTCGAGCGTCTCATGGGTAAAGCTGACGCGGAGAGAGCAGTCAAGCGCAGTCATCTTCCCTCCTGCTTTACTCAGATCTGTGGTGACGCTGTTATACAGGCGTACAAGACAGCCATGCTCCATCTTCAGTCTTCGCGCCGGGAATTGATAGCCCTTTCTGTCTGTGTAAATCGCCGGGCAGCCCCCATCCGCAGCGCATGCGTTACATCGTGCGTCCTGCGTTTGCTCTCCCTGTTTGGTGCGACGAGGACAATGAGAGAGTAGCATCAGCAGCGTCCGTCCATAGGCTTCAATTTCGTAGCTTCCGCCTAACGCAAATAGCTCACGGAGTTCTTTGAAGCTTAATTCACAGGTGGCCGTCAGGCGCTGCGCTCCCAGCGCGAAAAAGAATTGCGCACTCTGCATGTTCGCAATGTTGAGACCCTGTCCGCCCAGTACGGGAACAGGCCATGAATAATCAAACTGTCCCGGATTGTTCAGCATAACGCCGCTGAACCGGTCGGCAAAGCGCACAACCAACTCGTAGATCGATTGCAGCTCTTGCGTTCTCAGCATAGCGGGAAGCACGAGCACAGGCTGAATCTTTGGATATCGCGACAGTTCCTGCTCAATACTCTGCGGTCTATAATCCTGCGGATACCAATAGTATACGTCTGCTCCGGCCTCGAGCAAGTGGGGTGCTTCGCAGAGCCGCTCGCTTTGAGCAATCAGCTGAGCTTGATCTGTCGGCATTGTACATGGAATATGAACGCTCTGCATAGGATGCTTTACGATCTGCGTGCGAGCCTGCTTCATTGCCTCAAGAGCGCTACGTCTGAGCGCATTGAGCATGCCGTTCGTCATAAACGCACCTTCGCTTGTAAGCGTCAGCTCGTGCAATAGGTAGGGCGTTCCGCCCATCTTGCTCAATTGCTTGAATGCGCTGTCATGATCCAGCGCGCGCTGCTGCGCGATGTCCACCGCCTGCTCGCCGAAGACGCGCACGCTGTGTCCATCCTGATCGGACAGGGACAGGATGGGCGGCTTTCCCGGCATAGCGTAAAGCTGTGCGTATAGCGGAATACAAGCCTGTTCCTTGTTGATGAGCTCGCGGATTTCCTTCATTTGCTTTGCGTCCGTCAGCCTGTATACGCAATCGCCGGGACGCGCGTGTCCGGATGCAATGCGAACAGTCGCCGCATTTCCCTTGGTCGTATCGTTGCCGGAATAGGTGAATTCAAAGTCTTCCTTTCCGCGCACTTGCAGACCGTCTCCATCGTTTAGATCGCGTTCAAGTCGAAGTTGAGCCAGAGGTCCGCGCGCAGAGAGAATCTGACCTACGCGAATGCCCCAATGATTGGGACGCTCCCAGCTCATAAGCGCGGCATTGCTGCAGTCCATGACATAGCCTTCTGTAAATCCGCCGCGGTTGAAGATTTGCCTCAAATCCTCAAGGGTCTTTTCGTCGGGATGATAGGAAACATGCGCCTGCGCGGCGTCCATGGCTTCCCGATATGCGCGCGTGACGACGCCGACATATTCAGGACGCTTCATACGCCCCTCCAGTTTCAAGGAATACACGCCTGCGTCGCGAATCTGCGGAATTCGATCAATCAGCATGAGATCCTTCGGGGAAAGCAAATAGCCGCTCGTGCCGTCGTCAAGCGCATACGGCAAGCGACATGGCTGCGCGCATCGTCCTCGATTACCGCTTCGCCCGCCGATCATGCTGGAGAACAGGCATTGACCGGATACCGCCACGCATAGCGCGCCATGCACAAACGCTTCAATCTCTACGCCCGTATCAGCCATGAGCTTAAGCTCGGAGAGCGGGCATTCTCTGGCCGGGACAACACGGGTAAAGCCCATGCGCTGCATCAGCCTTGCGCCCTGCGCGTTGTGAATGGTCATTTGCGTGCTGGCATGCAACGTCAGTTGCGGAAAACGCTCGCGGGCGATGCGCGCTACGCCCATATCCTGTACGATGATCGCATCTACTCCGCAACGGCTGAGCAGTTCGAGTACATCACAAAGGTCGTCCGTTTCGCATTGCTTGATCAGCGTATTCACTGTAACATAGATTTTTCTGCCGCGCTCATGTGCATATTCGACAGCCTTGCGCAATCCTTCGTTATTGAAGTTTCCCGCATAGCTGCGCGCGCCGAAGGCTGTATATCCCAAATACACAGCGTCTGCGCCGCAGGATATAGCCGCGAAAAGCGAGTCTCTGTTTCCGGCAGGCGAAAGCAGTTCCATTTCCAGTCCTCCAAAAAGGCGGCGCAAAGCTTCCCTTGCGCCGCCAAACATCTAAGCATTTTGATGAGGCGTCCGTTCAGCCAGCTCTCTCTTCAGACGCAGATTTTCGTCCTGCGCGCGAATGAGCTCGTCGGCCATTGTCAAAGCAGTGAGCGTGGTCACCATGGCTTCGCCGGAATGCGTCGTCATGGCAATCTCACGCATCTTTCTGTCCACGAGCCTTGCCACACGCTGTGCCTGCTGCGGCGTTTGCTCGGTCACAAGCGTATAATCGCGTCCCAACAGACGAACGACAACCTTGTTTTTGTTCACGAGAGCCTCCTGATTAGAATCTTCTGCTCTTCAGTTTCTCAAACTCGTAGGTTTCGCCAAAGGTTTCCACGCGCACGGAAGCCATACGCTGATCCTCGTAAGGCTTATCCATGGCATCGCGCGGCACGCTCACAATCGCATCAGCCGTATCCATGCCTTCGGTTACCTTGCCGAAGGCAGCATATTGACCGTCCAGATACGGTGCGTCATCGACCATAACAAAGAACTGGCTTCCGGCAGAATCGTTCATCCGGCTGCGAGCCATGGACAGAACACCGCGGGTATGCTTGAGCGGATTCGCTACGCCGTTTGCCGCAAATTCGCCGCGAATGGCATAGCCGGGGCCGCCGATGCCCACGCCCTGCGGATCGCCGCCCTGAATCATAAATCCGGGGATGACGCGGTGAAAAATCACACCGTCATAAAAGCCCTTGTTGGCCAGTTCGATAAAGTTGCCCACGCTGATCGGCGCAACCTCCGGATAGAGCTCACCCTTCATCACCTGACCATTTTCCATGGTAATCGTAAATACGGGATTCATATTGTTGTCCTCCTTTATAGCTATCTGAGATAAAATGCGTGCAGATTGCCGCCCAGCAGCATTGCCACATCGCTTTCCACATCATTGCTGTTTAATATGTATCCGCTGCGCGCGAGCGGCAGATAGGCTTCAAAAAGAGCCTGCCAGATTTGTTCGCGCGCATTAATCCATGAGCCCAGCATCATTTCGGGGGTAGAGGCTTCGCTGGCATACGGGATGAACCGCGTACCCAGCTTGGATAGCGCCGAATTCATGTGCTGTATATCCGAGAGCCGAATCAAAAGATTGCCGTGCTGTGCGGCCCCTTCGATCATATCCGCTTCAAGATCACGTTCGCCGCTGAGCACCACGCGCGCCAGCGGAAAGGCATTCAAGCGTTCAAGCAGCCAAGCAAGCGTTTCTTTGGTTTGAACGTGCGTATGAAGAACCGCGCCCGTATCTTCGCTGAGCGGGAGCATCGCATACTCCATGGCCGCTTGGTCAAGCTCCGAGGCAAGCACATCTCGTGCGCCGCAGGCTTGCATGGCGCCCACGATGCGCTGCGTAGCAGCCGCGTAATCCACGCCATAACGCCCCGCTTCAAAGCAATCGCAGGCAACGGACAGCAGAGGAGTCATGCGGTCGTCTTCAAAGACAGCCTCATGCGCTTCGCTCATGGAAACAAGGGTCAGTACGCGCTGAGCGCGCATGGTATCGAGTATTTCTCTGAGATAAGCGCCGCGTTCATAGCTGTGCTGAATGTTCTTGGCCCTGTCAGGATCATGTGCAGGCAGACCGAGCGCGTCAAGCGCGGCATAGGCTGCGGCAGAATTCGTTCCAAATGGCGTACCTGACGAACTGCGCACCAGAAAATGCTCAATATTCTCTACGCCGATTTCGCCATGGAGAACATCAAAGCACAGCATCGTTTCCGTCACCGCAGCGCGGCGTACAGCCTGCTTGACGCATCGCCTGAGCGATTGCTTATCGCTGATCACCATCGGTTCATCCCCATTCGTTTCCTTTACACGTCATCCCGGTGCAGCTGCTTCGTTTTTTCGGCGAAGGTCGCACGCTTGCGCTCAATCATCTCATCCACGCGAATGATGTATTGCTCAATATTGGCTATATTCGGCGCGCGCAGGATCTTTTCCTCTTGCCGCATTACACATTTTGAGATGCCGCCAGCGCCAAGAGCAAGCACACTGGTGGTCTCTTCCATGTTGTCAATATTATATCGACAAAAGCGGTCGGGTCTAGCAT
>CAZACG010000014.1:0-11955 GCA_964483645.1 uncultured Oscillospiraceae bacterium
GTTGGGTGTGAAGGAAACCGTCATGCTCACCGGCGACCGCGAAGCTCCGGCGCGGGCCGTGGCCAAAGAGCTGGGCATCGGATGCACGCATGCACAACTGCTGCCGGAGGATAAACTTTCGCATCTTGAGGAAATCTGCAAGCGGGGAACGACGGCGTTCGTTGGCGACGGCATGAACGATGCGCCTGCGCTGAGCCGTGCGGATGTGGGCATTGCCATGGGCGCGCTCGGTTCGGATGCGGCGATTGAGGCGGCGGACGTTGTGCTGATGACGGATGAGATGGACCGTCTGCCGCAGGCGATTTGTGTGGCTGCGCGCGTGCGCAAGCTCGCGCGAGAAAACGTAGTCATTGCGCTGAGTATCAAGGTCGGCGTGCTTGTGCTGGCGGCGCTCGGCATGGCGGGCATGTGGGCTGCCGTGTTCGCGGATGTGGGTGTGGCGCTGATCTGCGTGCTCAATGCCATGCGGGCGATGAAGTGATCGCAGGAGCGAATGCAGACGAAAAAGCGCGCGAGCTTTCAAAGAGAACGCCCTTCGGCACGCTGCGCCATGATGTATACTGCTTCGGAAGAGGGGGGCGCGCTTTGCTTGACAGCCGCTTCAAGGCATGCTATGCTGTGCGTATCCCGATAACAATTTTTGGAGGTTATGCTTATGGAACAGAATGTGCGCAGCGAGCATCGCGCGATCGTCTTTAAAATGAATCGCAAGCAGGCGGCGGCGGTCGCCCGCTATCTCAAGGATCATTCCGCTTCCCCGGAGACCGTGTTTGCGGTCGATGTGGACACATTGGAGCTGATTGTTCAGGCGAAGACCGCTCGCGAGGAGGATATCCTCGTGCTCGATGGCGAGGAGGACGTCTTTGAGGTTGAGGAAGAAATGATCGAGGAGACCGAGGAAATCTGGGAGGCCATCGAGGAGGCGCTCGAAGAGCACGACGACGCGCAGGAGAATCCCGAAGGGGCGGAATAACGAAGCTTTGCGCGGAGCGGTTGATCCCCTTATATGGGCGGCCGTCTGCAAGCTAATACTAATCTCAGATAGAAACGAGCTATCAGTGCGAAGCAAAGAAGGGGTCTGGGGACAATGTCCCCAGGCTGTGGGATGGGGGATGAAATCCCCCATCGTACTCCATCGCGAAGCGATTTTGATGAAATAGTCAGGGAGCGAAGCGTTACCTGACGGGGTGGAGTTCCTCAAGGCCAATTTGATTTGAGAATAGTATAAGCGGGCTTCGTTTACGCAAGAGGAAAATGAGCGAAAGAACGAAATCAATCGGCACAAAGAAAAATACGAAGAGGGTCTGCTAACGCAGACCCTCTTTAATGATTTTCCTCGTCTTCTTTGATATGGCTCATGGCCAAGTGAATGATCTCACGCGGGTGGCAATCAGCCAGACGGTAATAGAGCATTTTGCCCTCGCGGCGCGCGGTGATCAGACGCGCCTGCTTGAGCGTCTTGAGCTGGTTGGAGACGGCGCTGGGCGCCATGCCCACAGCTTCGGAAAGCGCGCCTGCACAAAGCTCGCTTGCATCGAGTGCCAGCAGAATTTTCAGCCGTGTCGCCGAGCCGATGGTACGGAAAAACTCTGCCAGTGCCGCGATATCCTCATCGCAGGGCATTTGAAATTGTTCGGGCGGCGGGCAATGACAACTTTGTTCTTCCATAACGGCCTCCATGCTGACGGTTTGTACAGTATCCTATCGTATTGCCTTATCCTATCGTATTGCCGATGGTTTGTCAAGCGTCGAAATTGGTGGCAGAAGCGGTATAAACCAACAGAGAAACGGTCAAAGTATGCGCATAAGGAGGTTGATCCCTGTGAAGAAAACAAGCATATTGCTGCTGCTTGGTCTGTGCCTGCTCCTTCCGCAAGCGGGCGCGGCGGAAGGGCTGGCGCAGCTGGCCGTCGGCGTGGGCGAGGGCATGAGTATGGGTCTTCGCGAAGGCGTAAGACTTGCGTCCGCAGTGAAAAGCGAGGATCTGACGCTTGAACTGACGACGTCGGGCGCTCGTCTGGAGGAAGGACAGAAGCTAACCGTTACGGTGACTGCGGGCAATCCGCGCGAGGAGGCCGTACCGGTGGTCATTGACATGAAGCTTCCGGAGCGGCTTGCCGCCTCGATGGAAACGACATGGCAGGCGCTGCTGCCTGCCGGTACGGCGAGGGCGGACGGAAGCATAGAGCCGTCCGTGACGACGTTCACACGCGAGATTGCGATTGTCTCCGGCACGCTGAGCGAGCAGGTGGAGATTGAGGCGGAGATGTCCATGGGTACACGCTTCTATCGCGCGAGGACCGTGCTGAACATCTGTATGTCCGATGTGAGCGTGCGGGCAAGTGTCGAAGATGCGCCGAATGCGCGTGTGGAGCCGGGCGATATGTTCTCGTATCTGATCGAGGTGAGCAATGCGGGCGCAGCGGCCAAGGATGTGCCGCTTGAGATGATGCTTCCTGCGGATGTAAGGCTAGTGGGCGAGCTGCCCGGCGGCTTTGTGCTTGAGGGCGGCATGATTGTCGGGCAGGTGCGTGCGGAAGCGGCGCAGACAGCTGAAAAGGCCAGCATGGTGTCGATAAAGCTGCCCGTGCAAGTAAATGAGCACGCGCTTGAGGGCGACGAGGATGCTTCCGCATTGCTGACGGGCGAGCTCCATGCGCAGGGCGAGCGCTTGGCTATGCCGCGCGTTCAGGTCTGCGCGCCGTGCGTAAGCGCGAGGCTTGTCCCTGAAGCGGACAAACTGGAGGCGGGTGAGGAGATGGATCTGCGTATCCTCGTCGTCAATGCCGGTCTGGCCGACGCGGAGGTTGAGCTGTCGTGTGTGCTGCCCGAAGGTCTGACACTGCTCAAAGGCGACATGGAGACCGTGAGCGAAGCCACGCCGGATGAGGCGATGGCCATGGACGGCGACGATGGCGCCAAGCCTGCGGCTGCCGTGGCAATCGCCGAGCCCGAGCAGATGGCGGTATTTGAGCAGGGAGAAAACAATACGCTGATCTTTCATCTGCACATGGATGCAGCGAAGGAAGATGCCTCCGGTGTGACGGCCAGCACGAAGACCCTGCTGCTGCGTGTCCGGGCGGAGGAGCTACAGGAGAAAATGGACGAGCGTATGCTCGGTACAGCGCTCTGCTGGAGCACCGACGATGGACGCGCGCAGCTTGGCGAGGCCGTGGCGCTCAAGGTGTACGAGCATTCCCTGCTCGGCGTTAGCAAGGAGGAATGGAGCGGCGTCTTCTGGGCCGGTATTTTGCTGGTTGTGACGGTGATTGCGCTGTATTCGGCGGTGCATTCGCGCGAGGGCGAAGAAGATTATTGCATGGAATAATGACGGTTCATTATGTTGACAGAAAATAAACTTTTTGTTACAATGCGTGAGGTTGTTGAGTGAAAAGCTACCATGGAAGAGTCGCCTGAAACGGACGCGCTTAACGGAAGCGGAGCGAGCAGGAAAAACGTTTCGCCTGAAAGAATCCATGGTTTTTCATGGATTCTTTTATTTGGAGGAAGAAATGATTCGTTTTTTTGGAATGTGTCTTCTGCCGACGCTGACGTTCATCATTGCAAATTGGAAAAAACGCAGGCTCTCGATATTCAGCTTGGGAGAATGGCTGATTTACGCCGCGTTGCTTTTTGGCACGGTAATGATGACCATGGTTCCCATGGAGCGTGCGAGTATGCTGCTCGATTATGACACCGGGGTGCCGTATATTGCGCTGGGTAAGGCAGCTGTAGTGTTTGCTGTGGTTCTGTCAGTGCTGTTGGGCTTTGCGGCAAGGCGCGTCAAGGCCTGCGATAGGCTCAGAACGCAGGTGCAGGAGCGGAAGCCGCGCACGTGGAAAGGCCGGATAGCGGATATTCTCGTGCATGTCGTTCTGCTTGGGATGATTGTGCTGACGGGCTGCTATCTGTGGACATTGAGCAATTATGGCAATGTGAATTTTGAAGAGATGGTTTTCCATCTGCATATGCCGCTGACGGGCACGACGAGCACCTTTTCCGAGGATATCATGCGTCATGCCATTCTGCCGTCGCTGGGCGTGTTTGCGATTCTTTGTTTTTTGCTGCATGTGCCGTCTCAAAAGAGATATTGTATGTGGGTTCAGGGACGCTCGTGGCTCTGGATGCAGGTATTTCCATTCAGGCTTTCAGGTATGCTGACGGGCGCCTTTTTTGCCGCATGGCTGGTGATCCTGTTTGCTTGGGCGGACAGGAGTTTTACCATCAGCGAGTATTTGATCAATCAGGTGACGCAGTCGCGCTTTATCGCCGAGGAATACGTTGACCCGCGAGCGGTGAAGCTGTCCTTTCCTGCGGAAGGAAGCAGACGGAATCTGATTACGATTTATCTGGAATCTGCGGAGACCTCGTCTCAGGATAAGGAAAACGGCGGTCTTTTTGACGTGAATTATATCCCGGAAATGACGCGGCTTGCCAGAGAAAACATCAGCTTTTCGCATTCTGAAAAGATTGAAGGCGCGACTGTCGCTCCATCCTGCGGCTGGACGGTGGCCGCGCTTACGGCAGAGACGGCGG
Organism: uncultured Oscillospiraceae bacterium; assembly: GCA_964483645.1. Taxonomy (GTDB): domain Bacteria; phylum Bacillota; class Clostridia; order Christensenellales; family Aristaeellaceae; genus Ventricola. The sequence goes on from CAZACG010000014.1 coordinate 4,537, forward strand.
GACTTCCGCTGAAGCTTTTCCGTGTTGACGATGGAGACGTCAACAACAGCATGCAATACTATGACGACTTCCTGCCGGGCGCTGTGATGATGGGGGATATCCTGAAAGAAGCGGGGTACAAAACTGCTTTCATGGCAGGATCGGATTTCACGTTCGGTGGACGAAGGCAGATGTATACCCAGCATGGCGATTATGAGATTTATGATCATCTCAGAGCGCTGGAGGAAGGTGTTGTTCCGGAGGGATATAATGAATTCTGGGGATTTGAGGACGTCAAGCTGTATGGCTGGGCAAAGGAAGTGCTGGCGCAGATAGCGCAGGAGGAGCAGCCGTTCCACTTTGCTATGCTGACGGTGGATACGCATACGCCGGACGCTTATTGCTGCGAAATATGCCCCGACACCTATGCAACACAGGTAGAAAACGCGCTGGCTTGCTCGTCCAAACAGCTGGACGAGTTTATTACGTGGTGTCAGGCACAGCCCTTTTATGAGAATACGACGATCGTGGTGCTCGGTGATCATTGCAGCATGATTGCGGCGTTTTATGGAGACACGAATAAAATCAATCACGCAGGCAATGTGAACCGCAAGGTCTATAATGCATGGATCAACACTGTGCAGGAGCCCGTACGGGAGGAAAATCGCTTGTTTACGACGATGGATTTCTTCCCGACGACGCTGGCGAGCATTGGCGTGGAGATTGAGGGCGACCGATTGGGACTGGGGACAAATTTGTTCTCTGACAGGAAGACGCTGGCGGAGGAATACGGCTATGAGAAGATGTTTAAAGAGCTGAGCCGGAAGTCGAATTACTATAACAGCGAATTCCTCTATCCAAAGGATTGATCAACGAAAAAAGGGGCTGTCGGGATCGAAGAATCCGTTCTCTGAGAAAGACAAGAAACTTTGGCGATAAGCCGTTTCAGAAAAGCGTCTTCTTAGAGGGACGGATGGTATGCCGACAGCGCCTTTTTTCGTATCGGAAATTGCGCGAAGCCTCTCAGCATTTCAGGCAACAACGAAGCATTGCGCCCAAAGGTTTAAGAGAAAGGCGGCCTCAAAGGCCTCGGGCGTCGTCCATCAGCGCGCATTCCACGGCGCTGAGCCGGACTGCGGCCTGTTGGCAGAATGCGTTGCAATGCGTTGCTCTGTCTGCTTCGGTCAGGGCGATGTATTCTTTGATCAGGGAGACCATTTCCTGTGCTTCGCTTTGCAGATGATTTCTGCGCGTCTGCTCGTCTTCAAGAGCGATGCGCAGCATATCGCAGCGCGCGCCGAGCCGATCCGCACGGCGCAGCGCGTCATTCTCCTCGGTGATGGACGAGGGGGCTTCCCTGCGGTTCAGCGCCAGATCAAACAGGTGCTCAAGCGAAGTGAGCAGCGCGGAAAGCTGCGGATCGTCGGCTTGTTCGGCCTTGCGGCGCAGCGTGCTCAAAGAGGAATCTGTTTCGCCATCGGCGACGTATGGACTGACGAATGCGACGCCCTCCTGCGTAAGGCGTTGCATGACTTTGGAGACCAGCTCCGGGCGGGTACGGATGGTAGAGCGATATTTATTCTGATAGCGGAGCATCTTTGTGCGATCACCGCCGGCCAGACTGCGCACACAGGCGCGGACGCTCATGCCCTTGGCGCGAGCGGTCAGCACGCTTTTTACGAGCTGCTCGACTTCGTCGGGCTTGAAGGTCTCAAAGGGCAGCGTTCGATTGCCCTGTGTTTTCTCGTTTGAACGCACCTGCGCATAGTAAAAATTGCGGATGCTGTTGGGCTTTCTGCCCAGCTGTGCGGCAACGCGCTCAAAGACGCTGCGCAGCGATTCGCCGTCCTGCTCGGCTTGTCGGATCGCGCTTTGGAGCGCGTCAATCTCTTGCTTTTTCCAGCCGCCGTGCGGGCCGCGAACAGGGCGTGTCGCTTCGACGGCGTGCGCGCATTGCGAGGACATTTCCATGTTGTCCGTCCCTCCTTGCATGATTGTTCTGCGCCGGGCGCAGAGGAGCAGCAGTCCCCTCGTTGTGGAAAGGGGATATCTTTTGCCGGTGACCGGCGGACGGCGGCGTGCTTGGCGACGCTGTAAACCGGTGATACAGACAAGTGTGCGCATGGTTTACGTGCTTTATACGTTTTTCGGATGTGTTTTGTTGAGGCGAAGACGACATGCGCCGGATTAAGGATGATTAAGTCTATGTATCTTTGTGGACGCGCATGCCCCTTGATGGCGTCAAAAGCATTGCCTGAGCGTGGAAATTGCGGTATAATAAACCATTATGAGCCTGTGCTGCGGGCTTGAAGAGCGGGTACATCCGGCGGTCTGTCTGAAAGCGCAACCGATTCATGCGGGAGGTTTTTGAGATGAAATATGTGCTGATCATTGGAGACGGCATTGCGGACGAGCCCGTTTCGGCGCTCGGAGAAAAAACGCCCCTTGAGGCACTTGAGCTTGAACATCTGAATGCGCTGGCGGGCGGCCGCTTGGGCATTTGCCAAACCGTACCGGCGGGCGTGCCGGCCGGAAGCGACACGGCGATCCTGTCCATCTTCGGTTACGATCCCAGAACCTGCTATACGGGCCGGTCTGCATTGGAGGCAGCCGGCATGGGCGTGCTTCTGAAGGAGGGCGAAACCAGCTTGCGCGTCAATCTCTGTGCGCTGGAGGGCGAGAGCTTTGACAGCGCGAAGATACTCTCTCATAACGGCGGCAGCATTGAGGGCGAGGAGGCGGTTGAGCTAATGGAGGATCTGGCTGCAGATCCGCGCTTTGCTTCCCTTGCTTCTGCCATAGGCTTTAGCGTGCATATCACGCCGACCTTCCGCCATACCGGCGTGATCGACGCGAAGCATGAACCGAATCGCGCCCAAATGCGCTTTACAGAACCGCATAATATTTTAGGAAGCCCCATCGCGTCCTATTTGCCTAAGGGCGAGATGGGATCGGAGCTGACTGCGCTGATGCGCGCGTCCTTTGAGGTGCTGCGCGATCATCCGGTCAACCGTCGCCGCATCGCGGAGGGCAAGCTCCCGGCAAACTGCGTCTGGCCGTGGGGGCCGGGCGCGGCGATGTCGCTGACCTCTTTTGACACGCTGTATCATAAGAAGGGCAGCGCGGTATCCGCTGTGCCGCTGGTATGGGGCATTGCGCAGCTATGCGGCGTGGATACGCCGAAGGTCGAGGGCGCGACGGCTGAGCTTGAAACGAATTACGAGGGCAAGGTTCAGGCCGTTTTAGACGCGCTGGCCGGCGGCGCGGATTTTTGCTGCATTCACATTGAAGCGCCGGACGAGTGCGCGCATGCGGGCGACGTGCAGGGCAAGTGCGAGGCAATCCGCAGACTGAATAGCCGCGTGGTGAAGCCGTTGCTGGAAAGGCTCGGCGATGTGGATCCGGAATTCAGGATTCTGCTGCTCTCCGACCATCCCACGCTACTGTCTACACGCGGTCACGATGCGGGCGCTGTTCCGTTTGCGATTTACGATAGCCGAAAGCCGGGCGTGCCGCGCAAGTTTGACGAGAAGCATGCCCGCGGCACGGACGATGCTCTCGCCGAAGGACCGATGCTTCTGCGCGCGCTGTTTGAAATCGAGGCGTGAATGCGGGGGCGAGCGGCTGCTTTGGAAAAAAGCGGCGCAGCACCGGGAAGAAAATATACCGCTTCTGCGTCTTTATGGGATAAAGAAATCGGGTAAAGCTCCATGGGGAGGCATGTATGTACAGACGCATTTTCGCCGCGTGGCTTGTCGTGCTGCTTTTGTGCGCCGCGCCATGCGCATTTGCCGAGGATGAGACGGCGCAGGAGATCAACACGCAGGTTACGCATTATCTGCTGCTGGGACAGGACGGTTATTCGGAGGAGATTACGGGGGATGCGAGAACGGACACTATCGTTATCGTGTCCTTGGATCAGAAGTACAACCGGGTGATCATGACCTCCATTCTGCGCGACAGTCAGATCGAAAACAGAAAGGGAAATCTCACCAAGGCCAACCTGCTCTATAAGACCTATGGTCTGGACGGCATGAGCGAGTGTATCGAGAACACGCTGGGCATTGAGCTTGAGGGCGCGGTGCTGGTGAATTTTGAGCATGTGAAGCCGGTCATCGACGCGCTGGGCGGCGTGGATATTGAAATCACGGAGGATGAGTGGATCCGCATCCGCAAGATTTTGCAGTATAACGATCCCAACATGCCCAAGGGGCCGGGTTTGGTGCATATGACAGGCCGTATTGCGCTGGCGTATATGCGGGATCGCTCTTCCGGTATGACAGGGGATTTCGGGCGCACGGAGCGCCAGCGTAAGGTGGTCAGCCAGCTGTTTGACCGGTGCAGGGATCTATCGCTTCTTGAGCTGATCGGCGTGTATAATCAGGTGTCCGCCGGAATGAAAATGAATATGTCCGCCATGGATATTCTTGCGGCCATCAAGGATGGCTACGCCATGATTGCGAATGACGCTGATTTTTGCGAATACCGTATTCCGCAGGACGGTACGTATTTTTATGAATATCTGAACGGCTCCTCCTCGTTGAACGTGCGGTGGAATACCAACAGGACGCGGTTTTACGAAATGCTCAATACGCCGCCGGAGGAATGACGGACGGATTTTCCAAAGCTGCGCCAAGCAGGAAAGAAAAGCTCAAAAGGATGACGATTTGGATGAACAGACGATTGCTTGCGATGCTGTGCGCGATGTTTCTGCTGCTTCCGGCAGCCGCGCTCGGTGAGATGCTGGATCTGTCCCGGTTTGCGGGCGGCGAGCCGCCGGAAGCGGAAAACTGGGCAGAGGCCGTTTTTGAGAGGCGCCCATGGTATGAGCGCGAGGATGGAAGCGACTGGCGCATCATGGACGATGGCTCTGTGATCGTCACGATTTCTGCGACGGGCGATGTGACCATTGGCGGCGATACGCGCAAAAGAAGCCGGAGTATCTTCGATCAGCAGCTTGAGCAGGAGGAATCCGGCCTCAGCTTTCCGCTTGAAAACGTGCGGACGATCTTTGAGTGCGATGATATGACGCTTGTCAACTTCGAAGGAACGTTGACGACCACGAAGAGCGCGACGAAGAACACATATTCCTTCGCTGCGCCGCCCGAGTATGTTCAGGTGCTGACCTCGGGTGATGTCGAGGCGGTTTCCCTTGAAAACAACCATGTGCTTGACCATGGCAGCGCAGGCTATGAGGAAACCTGTCAAACGCTCGCCTCTGCGGGCATTGTCTACAGCGGACATCTGGGTTCTGCGGTTTATACGACCGATACGGGCGTGCGTATTGGCATGCTCTCCTATCAGACATTTAACGGAAAATATCCGGAGATTTACGATTCCATTGAGGAAGACATTGCGCAGCTGCGCAGTCAGGGATGCCAATTGGTGATTGTCTCTTACCATTGGGGCGAGGAGAAGGACTATATCCCCAACGAGCGTCAGGTGCCGCTGGGCCGTGCGACAATCGACGCGGGGGCGGATCTGGTGATCGGGCATCACAGTCACAGGATGAATCCGATTGAGGAATACAAGGGCAAGTACATCTGCTATTCGCTGGGCAATTTCTCCTTTGCGGGCAATACGCGCCCGGACGATATGGATACCTATATCTTTCAGCAACGATTTCGGGTTTACCCGGATGGCACGGCGGACAACGAGGGATTCCGCATTATTCCATGCTCAATATCCTCGCAGGAGAATGTCAATGACTTTAAGCCCACGCCCTTTGAGGGCGAGCGGGCGCTTGCGGTTGTAGAGCGTCTGTATGAGCTGAACAAGAAGATGGAGAAAGCATTTCGGAATACCGGCGTTCAGACGGTTGAAACCTATCCGACCGAATGGACGACGGCTTATTGACGGATGCTCATTCTGATTCAAATGATGTCATCCGTACATCGTCGTTTCGGCTCCGGAGGAGCATTTGAATGGCGAATGAATATGATGCTCCATGTATTGCTGATGCGTGAGGCAAGATGGGGAGCGGAAAAGAATACAGAACAGCATGAAACAAAAGGGGCTGTCAAGCCGGAAACCGGACATTTCAAGCAAATTACTTGTTGAGATGTTCGGAAATGAGCTTGACAGCCCCTTTGTCGAAAATTCGGAAATCGGGAAGGCGCGTTATTCAAACTGCGCCCTGTACATGGTGTAGTAAAAGCCCTTAGCCCGCATCAGCGTCTCGTGTGTGCCGCGCTCGACAATCTCGCCATGATCGACGACGAGGATTTCATCCGCGTTTTCGATGGTGGAGAGCCTGTGCGCGATGACAAAGCAGGTCTTGCCCGCCATCAGCTGGCGCATGGCTTTTTGAATAAGCTTCTCAACGCGCGTATCCACGTTGCTGGTCGCCTCGTCGAGGATGACCATACGGCTGGGCAGGAGCATGGCGCGCGCAATGGTCAGCAGCTGCTTTTGTCCCTTGGAGATGTTCGCGCCGTCGTCGGTCAGCAGGGTATCATAGCCCTGGGGCAGACGGCGGATGAAGCTGTCTGCACAGGCGGCTTTGGCAGCGGCGATAACCTCCTCGCGCGTGGCATGCTCATTGCCATAGCGCAGGTTTTCGTAGACCGTTCCATGGAAGAGCCATGTTTCCTGAAGCACCATGGCATAGGCGGCGCGAAGGCTGCTGCGCGTGACGGCGTGAATGTTGCGCTCGTCCACGCTGATTTCGCCGCTTTGCGCGTCGTAAAAACGCATCAGCAGGGAGATGAGCGTCGTCTTGCCTGCGCCTGTCGGGCCGACGACGGCAATCAGTTTGCCGGGCTGTGCATCGACGGTAAAATGCTTGAGAATGGGTTGGTTTTCTTCGTAGGCAAAATGGACGTTCTTGAGCTGCACATGTCCCTGCACGTCCTCCAGCGGCGCGGCGTCCTGCGCATCCTCGGGCTCGGCGGGCTCGTCGATGAGCGCAAAGACACGTTCTGCGGCGGCAAGCGCGCTCTGCAATTCGGCAAACACATTGGCGGCCTCGTTGATCGGGCCGGAGAAGCGGCGGGAATAGAGAATGAAGGAGGAAATCGCGCCCACGCTCATCTCCCCGGCGATAAAGAGCAACGCGCCGAACACGCTGACCAGCGCAAGGGACAGGTTGTTGATAAAGTTGACCATGGGGCCGATGACGCTGCCCTCGTATTCGCTCTGATAATAAGCTTCGACGGCTTCTTCATTGATGGCGTCGAATTTGTCGATGGTTGCATTCTCACGGCAGTAGGCGCGAAGGGTGGTCAGGCCGGAAAGCTGCTCTTCGACAAAGCCGTTCAGTTCGCCGAGCTTGCGGCTGCGCGCGCGAAAGAGCGGCTTGGTGACCGTGGCGCGGCGTTTGGCTGCGTAGAGCGAAATGGGAATGGTCACGCAGAAAACGAGCAGCAGCTTGGGCGAGATGGAGATCATGAAGCTCAGCGAGCCTACGACGGTGACCAGCATGGAAAAAATCTGAACCAC
>CAZACG010000015.1:0-11676 GCA_964483645.1 uncultured Oscillospiraceae bacterium
CCTGATATGCGCCGCCGATGTTGCCCTTAAGCTCGCGGCCGTGGATGCGCATGTGACTGGAGAAATCCTCCTGATCCATGTCGCGCACAAATTCCTCCAGCAACAATTCGCCCTTCTGGTTATAGAAGCGGATTTTGCCGTTTCGAGCGACCTTCGCGGTGATCTTGCCGTTTACGATGCTCGCGCTCTTTTCTTCAATCGTGATTTCCGCCTTTGCATCGGGCGCGGGAAGCAGCGCCCAATCCATCTCCGGCATCACAGCTTCGGTCGTGGCGCGCACGCGAAGGCTGTTTTCTCCCCAGGGCTCAATGAAGAGGATTTCCGAATCATAGCGTCTGATTAAACGATTGCCGATTGCTTGAAACATAGTGTTCCTCCATTCTTTTGATGTTGATTGATGTTTGATAGACTTGATCTTAGTTTGTATCTGCGGGAGCTGTCAAACTGCAAAGCCGGACATTTTGAGCAAAAACGAAGAATATGCGCTCGAAGGCTTTCAAAGGGCGACCGGAAAGCACGTGATTTTTTAAAATGGCTTTTGAAATGAAATCGGGATGATCCCGCGGCTTGCTTTATGCCGGCTTGATACTATTCTCAAATTCCATCGAGCCTTAAGAAAATCCACCGTCAGGGTACGCTTCGCGCTTACGGATTGTTTTGATCTGAGAACAGGATGAACACGCTGGCCGTTCGGCCCTTCATGCGCGCGACAAGCTCGTTGCCCCGCTGCTCAAAGCTTCTTGCGAGCGTCGAGGGATAGAGCATGGAGGCGCACTCGCCTTCGCGCAGCGTAATGCACACCTCTTCTTCCTCATCCGATACATTCCACACGGCCAGATAGCGTCTCTCGCGGCAATCTATGCCCAAGGCGAACGTGCTGCGCTCAAAATCCGCCAGACCCAGCGGCCAGAAGGGAACGCCGTCCTTGAGTTCATCCACGATATCCAGATGCACGCGGATGCCCTCGTGCACAAGCGCCTTGCGCGATGCGTCCATCTGAGCGAGATGTCCGCTCTGATGAATGCGCAGGAGCATGGCGTTGACCATATTGAAGACGGCTTCCTCCTCGTCGCCCTCGCGCAGAGGATAGGACCAGATCGCCGCCTGCTCGGGCGTGACGGCCGTGGGCGCGTTGCAGGCGATGGCGGCCATCAGGCGGTAGTCCGTCTGGTCGGTGACGGACTGGATGCTGTGGCGGGAGAGCTGGCTGTATTCCATGCGCATGCCGCCGGAGGAGCAGTTTTCAATGACCAGCCCCGGATAGCGGGCAAACACGTCGTCAAGCCACGCCTGATAGGCGCGCGTATGCCGTAGCAGTCCCTCGCCGCAGGTCAGGCAGTCCCTGTCTGTGCCTACGCCGGCATTGATGTTGTAGTCCATTTTGATATAGCCTGCGCCGTATTCCTCCACGATGCGGCGGATCACGTCGTCGGCATAGGCGCGAACTTCGGGATTGGCATAATCCAGCTGATAGCGGCTGCGGCGAATGATGCGCTTTCCGTTGTGCGTGAAGAACCAGCTGTCCGGAAGCTTGTCAGCCAGCGGGCATTTGACGCCCATGACCTCCAATTCCAGCCAAAGCCCCGGAATCATGCCGTGCGCGCGGATGGCGTCGAGCACTTCATGAAGGCCGCCGGGGAAGCGCGCCTTGGAGGGAAGCCACTGACCTACGCCGTCCCACCATGGGCCGTCGGAATACCAGCCTGCATCCACGCAGTAATACTTGCATCCCGCCTCGGCGGCGGCGCGGATCATGGGCAGCTCCTTCTCGGTGGTCGGGTCGCCGGACAGGCAGTTCATGTAATCGTTGAAGATGACGCTGGGGTGCGCGTTGTCCTCATTGACGCGGCGAATCCTTCGGCGATAGCGCGTCATCTGCTGCATGGCCGCTTCAAAGCCGTCCTTGGCATAGATCAGCGCGCAGGGTACGGAGACGAAGGTTTCGCCGTGCCCAAGCTCCATGGAAAAGCCGTTTTCCTGCCAGCTTGGACCGGAAAGCTGCACATACATCTGCCTGCCCGCGTCGCTGATCTCCCAATGCCATGAGGAGCTGGTTTCAATCTGCCAAAGTAACGTATGTTTGCCGTCCCTGTCCTCAATGGCGCCCATGGGCAGATAGTCGCTGCAGGCCCAGCTGCCCGTCGTGCTCAGGGAAACACGCTTGGTCGAGGCGGCGTCCAGCACGCTCGCATATCCCAGCTGCGCGAGCGTATAGCACTTCCATTGCGCCTCGCCGTACCAAGTGTTGTGCGGAATATGCACGCGCGCGTGCAGGTCGCGGGCGTTCTGCTGCGCAAGCAGTCCCGTGAGCGCGAGGGAGGAGATGTATTCAAGTGTACAGGGCTCCCCGTCGTTGGTGATCTCCGTAAAGCAGCGCACGGCGGCGACGCCGTCGTAGAATTGGTAATGACTCTTCAGCGTCAGCGCGCCCCTTTTTTGCACAAGCTCGATTTTGCGGCCCTGCTGCGTGCGCGTATCGAGCAGGCTAACAAATTGATAGGCGTGTCCCGGCTGAAGCGCGGCGAATTTGCTGCCGCGGCCGGTGTTGTTGTCTCCGCTTATTTCCACCTGCGCGGGCCGGAAGAGGTGCGCGTCCACGGGCATTTCGCTGCGCTCCTGTCCGAGCGCGAGCAGCAGAGCGTCGTTGTCTTCGGTCACATGCAGCCAGAAATGCAGACCGTTTTCGGTAAATTTAAAATCCATAGGCGTCCTCCCTGTTTGACTTCGGGGCGTTTCTGTGTGGGTTAAGGAAATTATAGCATGGACACACGGAGCACATCAAGCGGCGCAGAAAAACCCTTGCGTACAAAATCCACGCAAGTCGCTCTTGACAGCGAAGACGGAGAGGACTACAATTAAGTTAACCCACATGAACTATATGCGGACGGAGGCGACGTATGGATTACGATTATGCGGCAAACGCCGTGCTTTCCGTTTTCAGCCGGAATTACATGGAGCTGAAAAAGGGGCTGCCCATTCGTCCGAGTGAAATGGGCGTCATCAACATTCTTGTGCATATGCCGGGACCGCATACGCCCGCAATGCTCGCGCAGATGCTGGGCGTATCCAAGCCCATGATTACCGCACATCTGACCTCGCTTTTGAGCAAGGGCTATATTCTGCGCCGGGCCTCTGCGGAGGATGGGCGGGTCAGCTACGTGCTGCCGACTCCAAAGGGGCTGGAGCTGGCTCAGAGCGCGCAGCGCGAGATGAAAGCCCATCTTGCGCGTCTGCGGGAGGGACTGGGCGAAGAGGGATTTGAGCAGCTTTTGCATCTGGCGCAGGAAGCCAACCGCATTTTGGAGGAAAAGCGCGATACCCAGACGGCGAACGCCGCCCGATGACAGATAAGGAGGAAAGCTTATGGATATCAACGATAGAATCTGGAACCCGTGGCATGGCTGCCATAAATGCTCGGAAGGCTGCCAGAACTGCTATGCGTATTTTCTGGATAAGCGCTACGGCAGGGACACCAATCAGGTCGTCAAGAACAAATCGGACTTTAATCTTCCCGTCAAGAAGGATCGGGACGGATGGTATAAGCTGCCCTCCGGTTCGTTCGTGCGCGTATGCATGGCCAGCGACTTTTTTGTTGAGGAGGCTGACGAATGGCGCGAGGAGGCGTGGGATCTGATTCGCCGCCGCCCGGACGTGACCTTCTCCCTGCTGACCAAGCGCGCCCGGCGCATCGGGGAGTGCCTACCCAAGGACTGGGGCGAGGGCTGGGACAACGTGTCCTTCTCCGTCTCCTGCGAAAACCAGAAAAGGCTGGAGGAGCGCATGCCCTATCTGCTCGCTATTCCCGCCAAGCATCGCTGGGTGAGTCTCAAGCCCTTTATCGGCGAGGTTGATGTTGAGCCGTATCTGGCGACGGGCAAGATCGAAACCGTGCTCGCAGGAGGAGAAAACTACCTCGGTTCCCGTCCGCTGCACTATGAATGGGTTGAAAAGGTGCGTGATGCCTGTGCGCGCCATGACGTTCAGCTGATCTTCGGCCAGACCGGCAATGTCTTTATCAAGGACGGGCAGGAGTATAAGATTCGCAGCCGTACCGAGCAGATGGTTCAGGCGCTCAAGAGCGGGCTGCATTATCCGCCGGTGGATATTGAAAAAGAAGTTTCGGCCATTTACGAAAGAAAGGCGGCCATGAAGGCCGCCATGGAGGCAAAGAGAAGACCGAAGGAAGAAGATAAGCTTCATTGCTGATGGTGTGTGCGATCGCTTCTGAACTTCTCTAAATATCTCTAACTCCCTCAGTCACGGCTTCGCTGTTCCGGCTTCCTCTTAGGAGGGAGCCTTTTCGTATACGCAGATTTGAATGCTTCATGCAACCGATCCTTCACCGCCGCTTATTCCTCAAGCCTCCCTCCCCGAGGAAGGTGGCTCGCCGCAGGCGAGACGGAAGGGGTTATCCAATTCGGAAGGAGTTCACCGCCGATCCTGTGATAGAATCGCATACTCGACAAGGTCACAAATACCCTGATTGTTGCGCGCTGCCTGACGGTGCGTACCCTCGCAGCGCATGCCGCATTTTTTCATGACCTTGCCGGAGTTGGGATTATTCACATCGTGCAGCGCCGCAATGCGGTTCATACCGACCTCGTCAAACAGGAAGTCGATCACGGCGGCGAGCGCCTCGCTCATAATTCCCCTGTGCCACCATGCGCGGCCGATGCAGTAGCCGATTTCCGCGCTCTTGATTTTGTCGCTTTGTTTGACCACGGCGATGCTGCCGATGGGCGCGTTCGCAGAATCCTTGGGGACGATGGCCCATTGATAGTAATCCTTCTGCGCATAGCGCGGCGTCCAGTCTTCAAGTATGCGGCGCGTGATTTCAACGCCCGCATGGGGCGGCCATGTGAGGAACTTTGTTACCTCGGGATCGCTCGCCCAGTTTTCATACATCGCCTGCGCATCCTCCGTCGTGAAACGGCGCAGGATCAGTCTGTCGGTTTCAATTTGCCGTGTTCCCTTGTGCGAAAGCATGGTGCGTTTTCTCCTTTCGTCGATGCATGCTCGAATGAAAAACGGCGTGGGGCGTTTGTCTGTCAAGCGGCGCAGGCCGTCTTGCTCGATTCGCAGCGCGCTTGGATTTGTAATCTTTCGTGTGTTTTGAATAGAATACAAAACACATGTACTAACGCCGAAAATACAGCCTTTTTCAAAGAATTGGGATCATTGTATCCTGCGGTTCGGCGCTTGTCAAGGCAAAATGCGGCGAGTGCCAAACTTGACAGCGCTTTGACAAGAAAATATAATGTGCTTAATGACAGGCATCAATCAACTGCCGACAAAGGAGGTTATTATGGAAATGACAAAGCAGCCGATTCGCGTAACCGTATGGAATGAATTTTTTGATGAGAAGCGTCACCCGGAGATTCTCACGCTCTATCCGGGCGGCGTTCATGAGTATGTGGCGTCCTTCCTCAGGGAGCAGGAGGATATGGAGGTGCGCGCCACAACCTTTGAGGACGAGGAATTCGGCGTTCCGGACGAGGTGATCGACAACACGGATGTGCTCGTTCTCTACAGCCACATGAAGCAGGACATGGTCAGCGACGAGCGCGTTGAGAAAATCATCAACCGCGTGGTCAACGAGGGCATGGGTCTGGTCGTTCTGCATTCCGGCCTGTGGATGAAGCTGGTGCAGCGTCTGGTCGGACCGGGCGGCTATGACCGCTATCGCGAGATCGAGGAGCGTGAGCGCATCTGGGTTGTCAATCCGGGACATCCCATCGCACAGGGACTGCCCATGCACTTTGATTTCCCGCATTCCGAGGTGTACGGCGAGCCGGCGTCCTTCCCCGCTCCGGACGAGCTGATCTTCCTGAGCTGGTATCAGGGCGGCGAGGCGGCGCGCGCAGGCATGACGTGGCGGCGCGGCGCAGGCAATATCTTCTATTTCTCGCCCGGACACGCTACCTACAATACCATGCAGTCCGAATACTTTCATAAGGTCGTCGTCAATGGCGTGCGCTGGGCTGCGCCTTCCTTTGCCGTTCCGAAAATCAACCGCAAGGGCGTTCGAGAGGCGATTGAACCCATTGCGCCGGGCGGAGGATACGTTTAATCTCTTTGCTGCTTGATGAGGAAGGATGATATTCCATGAATCACGCGAAAACACTCGCGCTCCTGCTTTTGCTGCTGTGCGCGTTCGGCGCAAACGCTTTTGCGCAGCAGATTCCTCAGTACGAGGGGTATACCCTGCTGTGGAACGACGAATTTGACGGCGATACGGTGAACACGAAAAACTGGAACCTCGACCGCCGACAGCCGGGCTGGGCGAACAACGAGCTTCAGGAGTACAGAGCCAGCGAAGAAAACGTTTTCCTTCGCGACGGCAAGCTGGTGCTCAAGGCGATCAAGACGCAGACGGAATCCGGCGCGGATTACTATACCTCCGGCAAGGTATCCACGCGCATGAAGCATGATTTTACCTATGGCAAGATCGTCGTTGGCGCGAAGACGCCCGAGGGACAGGGCCTGTGGCCCGCCATCTGGATGATGCCCACGGACGAGGGTGTTTACGGCTCATGGCCCAAGTGCGGTGAAATCGACATCATGGAGGTGCTTTGCCATGATGTGACGACCGCGCATGGCACCATTCACTATGGCGACCCGCATGCGCAGCAGCAGGGAACCTATGTGCTCTCGCAGGGTAGCTTTGCGGATGATTTTCACGAGTTCTGTCTGGAGTGGGAGCCGGGCGAGATGCGCTGGTACATCGACGGCGAGCTTTTCCATCAGGCCAACGACTGGTATACCGCCGTGGAGGGGCAGAAGGATCGCCCGTATCCTGCGCCGTTCAACCGCAATTTTTATCTGCAAATGAATCTGGCTGTCGGCGGAGATTGGCCGGGCAATCCGGACGAGACGACGGACTTTGACCGGGCGGAATATGAGATCGACTATGTGCGCGTCTATCAGAAAACGCAGTACGATCTGAATGTAACCAAGCCCGAAAAGGAATACCGCGACGCGCAGTCGGACGGCAACCTCGTCTACAACGGCAGCTTTGCCGAAGAGGAGAATCTCGCCGACGACGAAAACTGGACGTTCTATCTCGCCGGCGGCGGAAAGGGCGAGGCGCAGATCACGGACGGCATGATCGTCATCACCTCCCAAGCCGAGGGCTCTGAGGATTATTCGGTTCAGCTCTTCCAGCCGAAGCTGGCCATGGTGCAGGGCAAACGCTATCGTATCACGTTTGACGCATGGGCGCAGGAGGACAGGGACATCATCGTGTGCATTTCAGCGCCGACTGCGGGTTGGATTCGCTATTTCCCGGATACCGTTTTGGACATTACCGGCGAGCGCACGACGTATACCTATGAGTTTGAGATGACCGAGCGGGACGACAACAACGGACGCATCGAGTTTAACCTCGGCCATAGAGACTCCACAGCGACGGTGTATCTCACCGATGTGCGCGTGGAGGAAGTGCGCTGATCTTTTCCTTGTTCTGAAAGGAGTTTGTTTTATGAAGACTTATATTCAAATCGGCTGCGGCGGTTGGGGCAATTTCTGGCTGAACCGCTTTATTCCGCAAACTGCGGATGTGGCACGCTGTGTTGCGGCTGTGGATCTCAATCCCGCCGCGCTCGAGAATGCGCAGCAGAAAATCGGTCTGCCCAAGGAGAAGCTTTATACGGATCTCAAGCAGGCGCTCCTTGAAAACCCCGTGGATTACGTGGTTATCGCCGTGAGCATCAACGCGCATCTTGACGTGGTCAAAACGGTGCTCGAATACGGAAACGGCTGCGCCATTTTGAGCGAGAAGCCCATTGCGGGCTGCATGGAGGACAGTGCGGAGATTTACAGGCTCGTCAAGGCGGCGGGCGTGAAGTTTGCCGTGACCTTCTCCCATCGCCATGAGGATGACAAGCAGACCTTCCTGGGGCTTATGCGCTCGGGCGAGACCGGACGGATGAATTACCTCGTCTCCCGCATCATCATCGCGCGTACACACAACACTGGCCACAAGCTCAATCCGCCGGAAATGGCGTTCATCGACGGCGGCGCGCACAATATTGATATGATCCGCGCATTCTCCGGTGCAAACGCCGAGGAGGTGTACGCCAAGGCATGGAACACGGATTGGGCGGACGGACGCGGCGCGTGCAGTGCGTTTGTGCATGCCAAGATGGAAAACGGCGTGCGCGCTTTCCTTGAATATGAATTCGGCGGCGCGCATACCTACAACGGCTGGTGCAACGAGTATTTCCGCGCCGAATGCGACAACGGAAGCTACGAGCTGGATAACCGGCGCATCACCGTGCATGCGCTTGACGCGCAGGACAATCCCATCGCGCGCACGGTTGCGCTGCCCGAGGGCGGGCATTGGTCGCATGATCTGCTTATCCGTCAGTTCGTGGGCTGGCTGGACGGCGGCCCTGCGCCGGAGACGACGCTTGAGGATAGCATTCATGCCATGGCCATGCTCTATGCGATCGTGGAAAGCAGCCGGACGGGCAAGCCGGTTCGGGTGCGCGAGCTCATGGAAAGGAACGGCCTCGCCTGAGCCCAGCGCATTGACAGATCGTTTTTTTCAAGATACAATGTGTCCATTCTGACTTTTACGGAGGGAAACCCTATGGATTCCAAGCTTCGCACCGAAACGCTCTGCATTCAGGCCGGCTATGCGCCCGCCAGCGGAGAGCCCAGACAGATCCCGATTTATCAAAGCACGACGTTCAAATACGCTACCTGCGAGGACATGGGCAAGCTGTTTGATCTGGAGTCCGAGGGTTATTTCTATTCCCGCCTTGCCAATCCGACCTGCGACGCGGTCGCTCGCAAGATCGCCGCGCTCGAAGGCGGAAGCGCCGCGATGCTCACGGGAAGCGGACAGGCGGCGAACTTCATGGCTGTTTTTAATATTGCGGGCTGTGGCGATCACATCGTATCCAGCGCTTCGATCTATGGCGGAAGCTTCAATCTCTTCTCGGTGACCATGAAGCGCATGGGCATCGAGACTACGTTCGTGGATCCGGATTGCACGCAGGAGGAGCTTGACGCAGCCTTCCGTCCTAACACCAAGGCGGTTTTCGGCGAGACCATCGCCAATCCCGCGCTGACCGTGCTGGATATTGAAAAGTTTGCCCGCGCCGCGCATGCGCACGGCGTGCCGCTGATTGTGGATAATACGTTTGCCACGCCCGTCAACTGCCGTCCCTTTGAGTGGGGCGCGGACATCGTTACGCATTCCACCACCAAGTATATGGACGGACATGCCTCGGCTATCGGCGGCGCCATTGTAGACAGCGGAAAGTTTGACTGGACGGCGCATGCGGAGAAATTCCCCGGACTGTGTACGCCGGATGAAAGCTATCATGGCGTCACCTATACCGAGCGTTTCGGTTTGTCCGGCGCGTTCATCACTAAGTGTACCGCGCAGCTGATGCGCGATTTCGGCTGCGTGCAGTCCCCGCAGAGCGCGTATATTCTCAATCTCGGTCTTGAAAGCCTGCCCCTGAGAATGCGCCAGCACTGTGCCAATGCGCAGACCATCGCCGAGTATCTGAAGGAGCATGAAAAGGTTGCATGGGTCAAATACTGCGGCCTTGAAGGAGATCGGTATCACGAGCTGGCGAAGAAATATATGCCCAACGGCTCCTGCGGCGTGATTTCCTTCGGGCTCAAGGGCGGCCGCGCCGCCGCTGCGGCCTTCATGAAGCATCTCAAGCTCGGCTCCATTGAAACCCATGTCGCCGATTCCCGCACCTGCTGCCTGCATCCCGCCAGCACGACGCATCGCCAGATGACGGATGCCGAGCTGGAAGCCGCAGGCGTCGGCGCGGATCTGATCCGCCTGAGCTGCGGACTTGAAAATGCGCAGGATCTCATCGAGGATATTGCGCAGGCGCTCAATCACGTCTGATCAGGAGGCTTTGTCATGCCCATTCAGATTCCCAACGACCTGCCCGCAACGGAAACGCTGCAAAACGAGAACATATTCGTCATGACCCAGCTTCGGGCGAATACGCAGGATATCCGTCCGCTTGAAATCGTGGTGCTCAATTTGATGCCCACCAAGGTGACCACGGAGACGCAGCTCAGTCGCCTGCTGGGCAATACGCCGCTTCAGGTGCATCTGGAATTGATGATGATCTCCTCGTACAAATCCAAGAACGTGTCTCAGGAGCATCTACTGGCGTTTTACAAGACCTTTGACGAGCTGAAGGAGCGCAAGTTTGACGGCATGGTCATCACCGGCGCGCCGGTTGAGCAGATGGCGTTTGAGGAGGTTGATTACTGGGAGGAGCTTTGCCGGATCATGGAATGGAGCCTCACGCATGTGCATTCCACCTTCCATATCTGCTGGGGCGCGCAGGCGGGCCTGTATTATCATTATGGCATAGGCAAAAAGCTGCTGCCCCGAAAGCTCTTCGGCGTGTATCCGCATAAGGCGGATTATAAGCGGGCGATCCTTCTTCGCGGCTTTGACGATCAATTCTGGGTGCCGCATTCCCGGCATACCACCGTGGAGCGCGCGGACATTGAAGCCGTGCCCGGACTGAAGATTCTGGCGTCCTCCGAGCAGGCGGGCGTATACGCCGTCATGAGCAAGGAAGGGCGGCAGATCTTCATCACGGGGCATGCCGAGTACGATCCGGAGACGCTCCAAAGCGAGTATCTGCGCGACAAGCGGCAGGGGCTGCCCATCAAGGTTCCCGAGAATTATTATCCGGATGACGACGACAGCAAGGAACCCATCGTACGCTGGCGCGGACACGCCAATCTGCTGTTTTCCAACTGGCTCAATTATTTCGTCTATCAGACCACGCCGTATAACTTGATGAACATCGGACAAAAGGATGAATAAACAGACCGGGGCTTTTGCACCATGACGTTTGGTGTAAAGCTCCGGTTTGATATTGCTCTCATACGAATCTCAGATCAAAATGAGCTATCAGAGCGAAGCGAGCTCTGACGGTGGATTTTCTAAAGGCTTGATAGCCTTTATTCCTCTAAAGAAGCTTATATGAAACAGCTCTCTCTTAGAGAGAGCTGTCAACGAAGCTGACGGAGGGAGTTCCTTTCCGTTCGCCCTTTGGAAGCCCTCGCGGACAGCATTCAGTCAAGCCCAAGATGGTTTTCAATTCTTGATACGCGCATGGCCAGATTTTCATCCGGCGCGGACGACGTTTTCGCTGTCTGCTTTGCATCCGTTCTGGCGAGAAGATAATCGCAGGAAACCTCCAGCGTGTCCGCCAGCAGGCAGAGCGTTTCAAGGCTTGGCTGACGCAGACCGCGTTCATACAACCCGACGGTATTCAGACTCTTGCCGATGATGTCCGCAAGAACTTGCTGGCTCATATGTTTGGCGCTGCGCGCAGCCTTTAATCGCTCACCAAACTTGAACATAATGCCACCTCCCAAGCAACGGATTCTTTCGCCAAACCGAAAATCCACAAGATATATGCAGCGACCGTAAACCGCTTCATCCTGCTCAGCGCTTGAAAAGCGAAGCGGCTGCCGACTGTCTTTGAAACTCAAGGCAGAATTCACCCGATGCTTTAAGTATACGTTTCATTTGGCGAACGTCTACTGACAAAAATGATGTTTTTTAAGGTTTTTCACACTATTCTTTTCTTTTTTGTTCGTTTGAGAAACATAAAATTCTCCTTGACGTTTCGCTTTTTTGACCTGTATGGTCCTTGGGTTATCCTATAA
>CAZACG010000016.1:0-7824 GCA_964483645.1 uncultured Oscillospiraceae bacterium
CTGACTACTTTAATCAAAATC
Organism: uncultured Oscillospiraceae bacterium; assembly: GCA_964483645.1. Taxonomy (GTDB): domain Bacteria; phylum Bacillota; class Clostridia; order Christensenellales; family Aristaeellaceae; genus Ventricola. The sequence goes on from CAZACG010000016.1 coordinate 22, forward strand.
GCTTCGCGATGGAGTACGATGGGGGATTTCATCCTCCACCCCCCAGCCTGAGGACATTGTCAAAAGACCCCTTCTTCGCTTCGCGCTGACAGCTCGTTTTGATCTGAGATTCGTATCAGCTTTCCTTTCTTGTCAGCTTGCGCACCCAGCGATAGCTGTTTCCGTAGATCGCCGCAGGAATGCACTTGAAATACTGATCCGAATTGAGCACCAGCAGCACAACCACCGGCGGCGCATTGAGCACGAACGCACAGAAGAAGGACAGCGGAATCACGATTCCCCAGATTGCAACAATATCCATGATGAGCAGATAGCGCGTTCCGCCTCCGCCGACGATGACGCCGGAGTTCATGCACATCTGGTAGCTCATGGTCACCAGCACGGTCGATTCAATCAGGATAAACGTCCTCGCCAGCTCATAGGTCTCAGGCTCAAGCGCATAAAGGCTCAGCAGCGGATCTCGGATCGCCATCAAAATTGCGCCAAGCGCAAGGCCGATAGAAATGAAGATCAGCTGGAAGGTTCGGGTGTATTCCTTGACCTTGGCCAGATCGCCCTCGCCGACGGTTCTGCCCGTGATCACCGAGGCCGCCGAGGAAGCGCCTACGCTCGTCACCTTCAGGAACATGAAAATCGTCGAGGAAATCGAATGCGCGGCAATCGCGCCGGAGGACATATGCCCCAGAATCACCGTTTGAAGCGCCGTGTTGCAGCCCCACAGGAAGCTGGTCGTGATCACCGGCAGGCTGACACGGAAATAATCTCCCACCAGCGTCCGATCCAGATGAAGCAGATCCTTTGCCCGCAGGCAAAGCCTCTGATCATGCCTAAATACATAGACGCATACAATCGCGCATTCCAAAATCCGCGCGGTCAGCGTGCCAATGGCCGCGCCCTCCACACCCATTTCAGGAAAGCCAAGTCTTCCGTTGATGAGCACGTAGTTGATGGAGCAATTGACCGCCAGCGCAATCAAGGACACATATAAGCTGATGCGCACCTTTTCCACCGTGCGCATGCCGCCCAGCAATACCGTCGTCACCGCAAAAAACAGATAGCTGAAACGCACGATATTCATATAATCGCAGCCTTCGGAGATAATCGCCGCATCCTCGGTAAACAGGCTCAGCGCCTGCCGTGGAAACAGACTGACCAGCGCAAAGAGCAGGATGGCCACGCAAAGCGCGCCTCTGAACGCAATGGCCATCAGTCGGCGGATCGGGGCAAGCTTCTTTTCTCCCCAGTACTGACTGGAAAGCACGATCATGCCGTTTGTGAAGCCCATCACCAGCTGTTGAAGGATAAACTGGATCTGATTCACCGCCGCCACGCCGGAAAGCGCCGTCTCCGAATAGCTGCCCAGCATCACATTATCTGCCAGATTGACGCTGAGCACCACAGCCTGCTGCATCATCAGCGCAAGCGCGAGACTCAGAAATGTGCGATAAAAGTTTTTATCCCGTGTAAACATCAAGCACTCTCTCCATCTTTTTTCTTCTATCGCTGCATTATAGCATGCCATTCTTCGCTTCGCAAGCTTGCATTGACAGCGTGCGAGCAAATCGATATAATACGTATATGCTTTTTGCAGGAGAGGCCGTCAAGCGCAGAATCCGGCATTGTAAGCAAACGCGCCCCATTCCCGAAGCAGCGTTTCATCTTTAAGTTGCTTTGTGCTCTCTCAAGCTTCTGGCTCTGCTCTAACGCACCGCCAAAGGGCTTTCCGATCACCTTTAAAAAACCTTCGGGCGCAAATGCTTCGTTTGGGCTTGATATGTCCGAATTTTTCGTTTGACAGACTCATCTTCCGAAGCGGCGTTTCATCAAAAACCGCTTTGTGCTCCCTGCTTTTCGCAATGACTTATGCATCAAAAAGGATAAAGCCCTATCTATAAAGGAGTGTGCTATGATGACCTATGAAGAAGCTCTTGCGCTGCTGCGCAAATACAATGCCGAACCCTTCCATCTCACCCATGCGCTCACCGTCTCCAAGGTCATGCGCCGCATGGCGGAAAGCCTGGGCTATGGCGAGGAAGCCGATTTCTGGGCCGTCGTCGGCCTTCTGCATGATATTGACTTTGAACAGTGGCCGGATGAGCACTGCAAGAAATGCGTGGAGCTGCTCCGCGACGGCGGTGCAGACGAACGGCTGATTCATGCCGTCGTCTGCCATGGCTACGGCCTTTGCACGGACGTCGCCCCGGAGCATGAGATGGAAAAGGTGCTCTTTGCCTGCGACGAGCTGACCGGTCTAATCGGCGCATGCGCCAAGATGCGTCCCTCCGGCAGCATCACGGATATGGATCTGAAGAGCCTGAAAAAGAAGTACAAGTCAAAGGGCTTTGCAGCGGGCTGTTCTCGCGAGGTGATCGCTCAGGGCGCACAGATGCTTGGCTGGGAGCTTGACGCGCTGCTCGAACGCACGCTCGAGGCCATGAAGCCGGACGAAGCCGCCGTCGCAGAAGAAACTGCTAAGCTGGTTTCCCTCTAATTGAGCTATATGCCTCCCTTCGGGGAGGTTTTTGACGTATAGGAAACGCAAAGCCGCGGGATTTATACTGTTCTCATACGATTCTCAAATCAAATGGAGCTTTGAGAAACTCCCCCCGTGCCTCGCTTCGCTCCCTAACGATTTTGATCAGAATCGCTTCGCGATGAAGTATGATGGGGGATTTCATCCCCAGACCCCTTCTTTGATTCGCACGGATAGCTCGTTTTAATCTGAGATGAGTATAAAGGCTCGTTTGGATTTGCGCGCAGTATCCGATTCATATCACAGAATATTCTGTATCGTAACCTCCTGCCGCTCCAGCACATGCTCCACGCCGCCCTCCAGCTCGCCCACATAAATCAGCGCGGATGAATAATCTCCACTTTCCAGCGCGCCCAGCAGCTTGGAAAGCGCATAACGCACATCGTCCGTCGCGCGATGATCGACCATGGTTTCCAGCACGCTCGCCCGTTTGTCCCATGCCTTGTCAAGCGCATGGGTTTTTTCTTGCGCAGCGTCCATATTGCCTGCGCGGATCTCCTGCATGATCTCCCGCGTCTGCTCCAACGCATCATCCGTAATCCGTTTGACCTCGATCTGCTCCGCTGTACTGATCGCCGCCAGCAGGAGAGCAACCACGGCCATCGTGATGATCTTCAGCTTCACTTTACCACCTCACCTCGTCCGGATTCACAGCATCAATCCGAATCAGCCGTCCCTGTTCGCCCTTTTCCTGAATAAGCAGCTTGCCCTGCGTATCCAGCGCGGCAACCAGCACATCCTTATCCTTCTCAATGCCCTGTGCCTGAAGCAAGCGCCGCAGCCAGCCCGCGTCAAGCCCCGCAATACGCAGCGTTCGCTCCTGCACTTTTCCATCCAGTATCAGCGTCAGCGGAATACCGTCATAGCACGCGGGCATACCCTGCTCCCCGCGCGTAGCCGGTCGATTTTCCGCCGAGGGAAAGACGGACAGCGCGCCGTTCGTCTCAAGCACCACGCTGCCCGTCTCATGCAGCCCCAAGAGTCCCTGCGAGCGAATGCCCTCCATGAGATCGGAAAGATCAAAGCACAAGCGTTCAAGCTCGCCTTCGCAGATTTTTCCATCCCGCACCAACACGCTCGGTCTGCCGCAGATCACCCGCCGCAGACGCATGCTCGCAAAGGACAGCACACTGAGCAGACCATGCATGAGCAGCAGCGTCAAAATCGCCACCACACCGCCCAGCAGCGGCAATTCCACATCCCCCATCGGCTGCGTCGCCAGATCCGAGATCATCAGCGTGATGACCACCTCATAGGGCTGAAGCTGCGCCAGCTGGCGCTTACCCATCAAACGAAAGACGATGGTGGTGACGAAAAAGAGAATGACGGTTCTCAAAAATCCGGTCAGCACTGGGTTTTTCTCCCTTCATGAACACATGAGCGTATTCTCTCCGAGAACCGGATTTTCTATTCATACGAATCTCATGCTCCTCTCAGATAAAAACAAGCTATCAGTGCGAAGCGAAGAAGGGGTCTGGGTACAATGTCCCCAAGCTGGGGTTTTGGGGGGATGAAATCCCCCATCGCACTCCATCTCGAAGCGATTTTGATAAAGTAGTCAAGGAGCGAAGCGAGACCTGACGGGGCGTTCCTCAAGGCCCAATTTGATTTGAGAATAGTATGAGAGCGGGATTACACAAAAATCCCCGGCTCGAAGCCGGGGGCAAGCATAAACCTTTCATAAGGCAGCTTTTGTGATATAGGCTTTCTGTTTCTCCTCCGCCCTTTTACTCGAAAAGACGAAACGAAGCACGAAAATCAGATCAAAATAAAGCTCAAGCCGTCTTTCTCTTTACGTCCTTCCAAACCTGCCTGATCAAAACAATGCCAAGAATCAGAGCAAGCACTGAGGTTCCAAACATATTCAGCCAAATTCCGTCCAGCCCCAAATTTCGGAGCGCGCCAAGCAGCAAACCCGGGAATACCAGCGCAATGCTCACCGACAAAATGGACGCATGCAGCGGCTTTTCGATTGCGCCAAGGTAGCTTTGCGCAAAAATGGTGAACCATCTGACCAGATAAGTGAGGCTAAACAAACGCAAAGCATGGGTCGAAAGCTCAAGCAGCCTGATTTCCTGTGCATCCACAAACCAAGACGCGATCGTTCCGGAGAATAAGAACATCACTGCCGCTGCGACGACGCCGACAACGCCCACGCCAATACAGCCGTATCTTGAAATGCTTTTCACGCGGTCGTAATTTTCTGCGCCCCTGTTAAACCCAAGCGCAGGCGCAAGAGAATCGCTCATGCCGTAAATCAAAGGCTGGCACATCTCGCCGGCGTACATCAAAACAGAATACGCCGCAACCGCCGTTGTTCCTCCTCCCTCTCCCAGCGCTTTGACGCCAAGGAACATCAGCGAAATATTCATCAGGATGTAGGTCACTCGACCGGCAATATTGCTAAAATAGGGCGGCGAACCGCACGCGGCAATCTCTTTGAGAATCCTCATGCTGAATCTCGGTTTGACGAATTTCAGCAGGGCCTTTCCGCGTACAAACAGAATCAGGGCGATCACCGAGCACAGGCACATGGAGATACAGGAGGCAAGCGCAGAGCCTACCACATCCATCCCGAGCCCAAACAAAAACAGAATCAGCAATGCAATGGTCGCTACATTGAAAAAAATATTGATGAGCATACCCGTTTTGATATATCCGCTGATTTTCAAATAATTATCCATGGCAAAGAAAATCGTGATCAACGGGCTGCATATCGCATACGTGCGGATATACTTTGTCGCCGCCGGCAAAAGGCTATCGTCCGCCCCCATGAATCTTGTCAAAGGCTCCGCCGCACCAAGCATGACGGCACCCATCATCATCGAAGAGACGATAATCAGCATCACCGAGCAGGAAAACACATTGTTATCCGTCTCTTCGTCATTCCTTCCAAGCGCAATGGAAATCGGAACCGAAGCGCCTACGCCCATCAGATCCGCCACCGAAAAGTTGATCATCACCAGCGGAAACGCTATATTGACCGCTGAAAACGCCGCTTCACCCAGCTTTTGTCCAATAAACACGCCTTCCAGGATGCTGTATATCGACATCGCAAACATGCCGATCATACCGGGCAGCGCAACAGTAAAAAAGAGCTTCCATGGCGGCATGGTTGAAAACATGGTTTTCGAATCCATCTTCATCTGTTTCCTCCGAATTACTTTTCTTGACATGCTTCATACATTTTTTCTTAAAGCGCAGCTGCAATGACGCCTCGCTGCCGCTTTGAGAAATGGAACATTTCACTTTTTCAAATCGAGCGCACCGGCCATCCGTATGCACTGCGAATCCTCTTATGCAGGCTTCCTTACAGCTGATCAATCTGCTTACGAAAGCAGTCGGCATACTTTGCCATCAGCCGAATATAGGTCTCAATCTCTTCCTTCGTCCATAAATCAAATGTGTTCATTCTGCTTGGCAGAGTCTGGCAACCGTTTTCTGCGCAAACGCCTTTCCCTGCTCCGTCAAGGCAACCTTTTTTCTTTCTTTCGCTGTATTGCTCCAGATACAGGATTCCATCCGCTTCAAGGCTGCGAATGGCTGAGTTAATGGTCTGCTTGCTGATTCCCGAATTCTTGTAAATATCGCTGAGCAGGCACTCGTTTTCCGCATCATAAACCGAATACAGCACGATCGAAACACTATCTGTAATGCCCATCTTCAAGGACGCCTGATGGTACATCGCCTCCATTTCAGTCGTCAAATAATTGATTCGATGAATCTCATTCACATGGCCTTGATTGTTCATAACACCTCCATGTCCGAATTCGGACATTTGCCGTCATAGTACGATTTCGTACCAATGTCAATAGTCTCAATCAAAAAACACTCGTATCCTTCCGTAAGAGAATCCTGCCTTATCTGCACTTCATCAAAGCGGAGAACTGTCAAGGGGGGAGATTCGCGAAACAAAAGCCAAAAGGGGCAAGGCGTTTCAAACACCTTACCCCTTTTCATGCTCACACGGTTTTAGTATTCCACTGCTGAAACAGCATCCCAAAGTGCTGCTCGACTTTTCTGACGGTTTCCTCAATCGTGCTATGCGCATCCCGTTCAAGCCAGAAATACTGGCTCGTCTTGATCCGTTCATAGCCGGAAAGATTCAGACTTCGCAGCGTCTCGTTGCATACAGCCTTCGCGTTTTCCACATTTGTCGCGCTGTTGATGAAATTGCTAAACCCCTGATGGTCCGGACGATTGCAATAATTATCAATCAGATTTGAAGGTTCCTTGATTAAAAAGACGATTCTGGACGGCTCTGTCAGTTTTTCCGCTTGTTCCATCGACAAATGACAATCACACAACACAAGCTGATTCCGTGAAAGACGAATCAGATCCAACACCACAAAATCCAGCTGTTCCCTCGTGTTATCAATGAGCCATTTTTTGTATTCTTCAACTGTACGGCCAAAGAATTCGTCTGCATCCCTGAATTTCTTATTCATAGCAGGCTGAAAATCAGGACTTGACTTTTGCTGATGATCGGGAAACTGCTCGTCAATATCGTAGAGCATCAGATTGTGTCTTTTAGCCAGCTCTCTGGAAATCGTCGTCTTGCCGCCGCAGGGCGTCCCGGTTATGAAGTAAACATTTTTCAAATACGCTTTGATTACATTGTCTTGAAATATCATGGTGCTTTTCTCCATTAAATAGTTTTTGTGCAACTTCTTCCTGCATAAAACTATTTACATAGCTCTATGCACTTAGATATTTCCCAGCCACAAGAATGCCACCATTTCCATTTTTCCTCCTTGCCATCAAGCGAATTAAAGCATCTGAAGCTATTTCATCCTCTGCGCGCCAAGCACGTGTCATCGCGTCTTCACACCGAAGCCTAGTCCGTACTTTTGCTCTCTTACCTGCACGGTCATCTTCTGATATATGCCGCATCTGAGCTTGGCACGCCTGACTCATCCATGGTATATCGCTCCACGCTCATGTGCAAATCGTATTTTTCCCGCAGCTCGATGATCTTTTTCATCATAGGCGAACGATGATGTGCGTCAATGGCTGCCTGAGAATCCCAGCTGTCGATGAGCAAAACGGTTTCCGGTTCATCCATTTTGATGAAATAATCATATTTCAAGTTTCCGGCTTCTTTCCTGATTGCTTGAACCGTTCCGCTTGAAATCATTTCATGGACAAATCTCTGTGCCGCGTCCTGTTCTCCTGTATAGTATATATTCACCGTTATTGCCATCGCTTTTCACCTCATTACGCCCTCATCTCATAGCCGCCGTCCACCTTTTTCCAGACGGCTTCGCGAC
>CAZACG010000016.1:7924-11593 GCA_964483645.1 uncultured Oscillospiraceae bacterium
CATTACGCCCTCATCTCATAGCCGCCGTCCACCTTTTTCCAGACGGCTTCGCGACCGCAATGATGCGCGCCGACTGCCGCATGCAGCATGGCAATGCCGCGATCAAGCGCGGCGTACTTCTTGATCAGCACGATATCCGGCGCAAGAATCGCAACGCTCTGCTTCTCGGCGACGATCTTCCACGGCTGCATATTGACGGCGCTGGGCGCGAGGCGCGAGGCGCAGACGGCTTCCTTCTGCCATGCGCCCAAGGCAGAAAGCTCCTCCTCGGTCTTGCCACAGAGCTTGACCACATCCTTGCGCTTTGGCGCAAAGGCGGGAAGCTCACACTTGCCCAGCGCAATCACGCAATGCACAGCCTCATCGTTTTGCAGGTTGACATTGCGGGTAATGACGTCCGGGTAGAAGCCCGCGCCCAGCCAGCAGGAGCCAAGCCCCATGGCCGTCGCCTCCAGCACGAGCGCTTCGCCCATAAAGCCCTCCATCTCCATCGGCGCGCTCTTCTTGGCGACGATCACAGCGTAAACATCGGTGCCCTTGATCTGGCTGCGCAGGCCCGGGCCCTTGAACATACGCACGGTCACGCCCTGCCAGCTCAGCTTGCGGCAAAGCACGCCCAGATGATCGAGCTGCTCCTTGTCCGGTGCAGCGGTAAATTTACGCACAGAGCTGCGCTTCATCATCGCGTCATACCAGCTCTTTTCAAGTTTCAGTTCAAACATGCAAAATCGCTCCTGTATTTGCAAAATTTTTTCAACTATACTTTAGCACGTCTGAACCGTCTATGTCAACGAAAACCGCTGACCGTCGGATATTGACTGCAAAAGAAACAAAAAACAGCCCCGGCAAAGCCGAGGCCGCGCACAAAACAGGTTACTCGATCTGATCCTCAGGCAGGTTCTTCACCAGCTCCTGCGGCGTATCCGTCATCGCATCCACAAACGCAGAGATGCGAACCAAACCATGCTGAATATTCTCAAGCGACGTTGCATAAGAGAGGCGGCAAAAACCCTCGGAGCAAAACGCGCTGCCCGGAACAATGGCAACGTCTGCATTTTCAAGCAGCAGCTCTGCAAAGGTCATGGAATCATTCACCTGAACATAGCCGTAATACTTGCCAAACAGCTGGCTGATGTCCATCATCGCATAGAACGCGCCTTTGGGCATATTGCAACACACGCCCTCCATCGCATTGAGACGGGAAACCATGTATTTGCGCCGTCTGTCATACTGCTGACGCATTTGTTCCACCTGCGACACGCCCTTGAAGCTGGTCAACGCTTCCACGCAGGCATATTGCGCGATGGCGTTGCTTCCGCTGGCGACCTGACTTTGCAGGCTGCTCATAATCTTGGCGATGGGCAGCGGCGCAGCCGCATAGCCGATGCGCCAGCCGGTCATGGCATACGCCTTGGAAACGCCGTTGACCACGATGGTCTGATCGTAGATCGCCTGCCCAAAGGAGGCGATGGACACATGCTGTTCTCCATCGTAGACCAGCTTCTCATAAATTTCATCGGAAATCACATAGAACTTGCGGGCAATCGCCAGCTTTGCAACCTCTCTGAGCTGATCGCGCGACCATACGCTGCCGGTCGGGTTACCGGGCGTATTGATGAGCAGCGCCTTGGTTTTTTCCGTCACATATGGGACAAGATCGCGCGCTTCCGGAATATAATTGTTCTCCCTCACGCCCGGCACAAGCACCGGCACGCCGCCTGCAAGACGAACCATCTCCGGATAGGAAACCCAGCACGGCGTGGGAATGAGCACCTCATCTCCCGGATTGAGAATCGCACACAGCGCGGCATAGATGGAGAACTTCGCGCCGTTGGAAACCACAATCTGCTGAGGCGTATAGGAAAGCGCATTATCACACAGCAGCTTATCGCAAATCGCCTGACGAAGCTCCATGGTTCCGGGAGTCGGCGTATACTTGGTCAAGCCCATATCCAGCGCCTCATGCGCAGCGGTACGGATGTACTGAGGCGTAACAAAATCCGGTTCACCGGCACAGAAGGAAATGATATCGCGGCCATTGGCCTTCATTTCCTTGGCTCTTGCGTCGATAGCCAGCGTCGGAGACGGAGAAATCGCGCTGCACAGGCGGGAAAGCTCAAGAGACAAATCGAACTCCTCCTTCGGTCGTCAGACCAAAATGAATGGTAAAGATATTATATATCCATTTTTAAATTCTTGCAAGCCCTTGTAGACCATATTTTTGAATTTTTCTCAATTCGATTTTGCATACAATTTCTTTTGCTCATGCGCAACCTGCTCATTGGCCGAGTCCATGCCGCGCTTTATTATACGCACAGAGCGCGACGATGTGATTTTGCCGCGTGCAAATTGTTACAAATGCTTTCATTTATGCAAAACCCTTGCCTATTTCTTCTTTTTGAGTTATTATATATGCGGTATATTTTTTTCGAATTTGTATGGAGGTGTTTGTTTTGCATCGCTTGATGAAATGGATTTCGGTCATTGCCCTGATCCTCAGTCTCTGTGTATGCGCTGTAGCCGCTGCGGAGGATTCCTATTATCTGGAGCTTCCCAGCAAGGGCATTACGTCTTCTATGAAGATCAGCGTTAACGTTCCGGGTGAGAATCCGGTTGTCGACGGCATCAACCCAATCACTGGCGAGCCGTGGAGCGGCAGCTATCATCCGATTCTGACCAATATCGATGCGCATCCGGAAGCGCTCCCCCACTGGGGCGTCTCTTCCGCCGACATCATCTATGAAATGCCCATTCAGGCTGACGGCTCTACGCGTTCCCTCGCCGTCTTCATGGGCGATATTCCTTCCGTTGCCGGCCCGATCCGTTCCGGCCGCGTGCCGATGGCTTCCCTTCGCGAGATGTGGGGCGGCGCGTGGGTCTTCTATGGATGGCAGAACACGGTCGTCAATTCCGGCCTTCTGGTTGTAGACGTGGACAGCTGGGCGCTACATGTACACAGCGATGCACGCCAGAAGGGTCGCTGGGTCTTCCCCTTCATTGAAGGTACCGAGGCCAATTACGGCAAGCTCTTCACCCGCGTCAGCGACGGCGAGCATGTTGCGCCGCATAACGTTCAGATTGACATGAACGCTGTGGATGCCATGTTTACCTCCGAGCCTGTCAAACACCCCTACCAGTTCACCGATACCGGTCTTGACCGCGGCATTGACGTGAGCGAAATCACCATCAATTACAAGACCACCAAGCCGCAGTACGTTTCTTCTTATAAGTATGACGAAAGCACCGGCTTGTACACTCGCTATCGCAACGGCGAGAGCTATTACGACGGTCTCAACGGCATGGATACGACATTTGCCAACGTCATCGTCGTCCGCACCGATGTTTCCTGGTTTAACAACAACAATTCCCGTCCCGTGATCCAGCTGGTCGGTCAGGGTACCGCAGAAATCTTCCAGAACGGCAAGTATATCCGCGGCACTTGGGTTCGCACGCATGATGCAAAGACCGCCGATGAGTTCGGTTCCCTGTCCAGCCGTATGATCTTCTTGGACGAGAACGGTGAAGAGCTGCCCATGAAGGTCGGCAAGACGTTCATCCAGATTGTGGATAACGAGCAATCTGTCATCGTCATGGCCGGTGAGCAGATTGAAGGTGCTACCGCTCAGGCGACTCCGGAACCGACTGCAACCCCGAAGCCGACTCGTACCC
>CAZACG010000017.1:0-11212 GCA_964483645.1 uncultured Oscillospiraceae bacterium
TGCCGGCGGCGGCGACGAGCGCGGCGGCGGAATCCTCGCGATAGCCGCGCTTTTTCAGCTCAGGCACGAGCGTTGCGCCGACGGCGGCGGTGGTCGCCGCGCCGGAGCCGGAGATCGCCGCGAAGAACATGCCCGCCAGCACGGATACCACGGACAGGCCGCCCTTGATCATGCCCAGCAGGGACTCGCAGAACTCGACAAGCACCTTGGAGATTTTTCCTCCGGCGAGCAGATCGCCTGCGAAGATGAAGAAAGGAACGGCGATTAAGCTGAAGGAATCGCAGGAGACGAACATGCGCTGCGCCAGCATCATCATTTTGCCGTCGCCAAGGCCGGCAAATAACGTGATTCCTGCTGCGGAGCAGATGGAGAAGCCGACGGGAACACCGACCGCCAGAAGGGCGATAAATACGCCAAAGAGAATCAGAGCCATTATTCCTTCACCTCCTGAGTTGCTTCTTCAGCAGCCATCAGCGCGGCATGCACCATACTGATCGCCATGCTGATGGGGATGCACATATAAATGTACTTCATCTTGATGGGCATGGCCGTCGCAGTCTTTTTGAGATTGACGCAGTAGCGCGTGCTGTAATAGAGCAGTACGGCAAAGAGCACAAAGCAGATGACATGCACGAGCACACGCAACTTTTGCGCGGCCTTGGGGGATACGGCGTCGTGCAGGAGCGTAACGCTGATGTGACCGTTGTGGCGATAGACGACCGTAGAGCCGAGGAAGGTGGACCAGACGAGCAGATAGCGCGTGACCTCATCGGACCAGGAGAGGGCGGTGAACCACGTGCGGCAGACGATCTGCAGGCCCGTGATGACGACCATCGCGCCGAGCATCAGGACGATTAGCGTGGAGCAGATCTTGTCCAGTGCGTCGCTGACGGGGGTGAGCGTTTTCTTCAGCAACATAGGAAATAACCTCCAAATCAATACGGCGCTCCGCGAGCAGAGCGCCGTTTCGCAAGTTTGTTACTCAGCAAGCAGAGCCTGAATGCGCGCGATGTAATCGGCAAACTGCGGATAGGCGTCATACACCGGCTGCACGGCGGCGCGGAAAGAATCAACGTCGGGGTTTTCGGCAACTTCCATGCCGTTGTCCTTCAGCGCCTGAATCTGATCGGCTTCCTGATCGGCAACCCATGCGCGCTCATACTCGGCGGCTTCCTGCGCGGCCTGCTGGAAGATCTGCTGCGTCTCCCCGTCAAGCGAGCTGAAGACGTCGTAGCTCATGGTGATGATGGCGGTAGCATAGGAGTGACGGTCAAAGGTGGCGTACTTCTGGTTGTAGTCCCACAGGCCATAGGAGTACATGACGTTGACCGGATTCTCCTGTCCCTCAATGGTACCCTGCTGCATGGCGGTCAGCGCTTCGGCCCATGCCATCGGGACGGCGTTGACGCCCAGCGCCTTGAAGGTGGCGGTGTAAACCTCGTTCTCCATGACGCGCAGCTTGAGACCCTTGAGGTCGTCCGCGCAAGTCACCGGGCGAACGGAGTTGGTTACGTTGCGGAAGCCGCGCTCGGCATACGCCAGACCCTTGAGACCGGCGTCCTCCAGCGTGGCAAGCAGCTCCTTGCCGATTTCGCCATCAAGAACCTTATAGGCTTCCTCATTGGTAGCAAACAGGTACGGCATATCAAGAACGCCCATCATCTCGGAAAAGTTGACGAACGGGCCGGAGGTGATGATGCCCATATCCAGCATGCCCATGGACATGGAATCGAGCATGTCGCTCTCGCCGCCGAGACTGCCGTTGGGATAGATCTCGATTTTGTATTCACCGTCCGTGCGCTCGGCGACCAGCTCGGCAAACTTCTCAGCCGCGACCTGGAAGGAGTCCTGCTCGTTGACGGTGGTGCCCAGCTGGAAAACGGTCTCCGCTGTCGCGCAGACGGTCAGGCACAGCGCCAGCATCAGCGCAAGAACAAAGGTAAGCTTCTTCATTTTTGTTTCCTCCGTGGTTCATAGAATCAATCATACATGATGTAGACGAACTCCATTGTACACCGATTTAGTGTTTTGTCAATCGTTTTCAATCGCAAGGTGAAAAACATTCAAGAATCGGCGCGCATAGGTTGAATTTGGACAACAGAACGTCAGGACATAACAAGGAGCTGCAAAGCGATTGCCCGGCAGCTCCTTAGGGTGAAGAGGCGATGCGTGCGCATCGCGTCCGGTCGTCCTCCTTTCCGGACGGATGCGCGATCATGACGATGCGTATTCGTTAGGCGGAAAACGGCATGAGGATTTCATGCTGGCCGGACCGCGGCCTTCTTTCCGTATAGGAAAATCCACAAAGCATCGAGCAGCGAGCGCAGAATGGCTTCATACTGCAAGCTGCTTCGGAAGAGGAGGCGCGCACCGCGCGCTTCTTGCCGCAGCTCCCACGTGCATTATTCTGTCCCCAAATCGGCGCGTTATACTATTCTCAAATCAAATTGAGCTTTGAGAAACTCCAACGTCAGGTAACGCTTCGCTCCCTGACTACTTTGATCAAAATTGCTTCGCGATGGAGTACGATGGGGGATTTCATCCCCCCCCCTAGACTGGGGACATTGTCCCCAGTCCCCTTTTTTGCTTCGCACGGATAGCTCGTTTTGATTTGAGAGGAGTATCCGGTGTGAAAAAAGGATTTTAGCGCAGGATAGCGAACAGCATAAAGATATAAGGTGACAAAAGCATCGAAATCATCTTTAAAGCAAACGAAAATAACATTTGGATTGAAAGAGGTTTTTTCATGTTGATTCAATGGATTGAAAAGCGCATTCCGAACAGTGCAGACGCGGGGGATGACCGCGTGCGCAGCGCATGGGGCAAGGCGGCGAGCGCGGCGGGTATCGGCTGCAACGTGCTGCTCTTTGCGATGAAGCTGGCCGCAGGCACGCTCAGCGGCTCCGTGGCGATTACTGCGGACGCCGTCAATAACCTTTCGGACGCCTCTTCCAGCATCATCAGCCTGCTGGGCTTTAAGCTGGCCGATAAACCGGCGGACGCCGATCATCCCTATGGGCATGGCCGTTACGAATATCTTTCGGCGTTGATGGTTGCCGTGATGATTATGGTCATTGGCGTGGAGCTGCTGGTGAGCAGCGTGAAGAAGATCGTGTCGCCGACAGAGGTCAGCGTGAGCGCTGTGACGGTGTTTGTGCTGATGGGATCCATTGCGGCGAAGCTGTATTTGTCCGTATTCAATCGAAAAATCGGTCAAAGGATTGCTTCCAAAACGCTGATCGCTACGGCGGACGACAGCCGCAACGACATGATCTCCACAGCAGCCGTGCTGCTGGCGATGCTGCTCACGCGCGCGACGGGTCTGCATCTGGACGGCTTAATGGGCGCGGCGGTCGCCGTGTTCATTCTCATCAGCGGATTTGGGCTTGTGCGCGATACGATTGATCCGATGCTTGGCTCCGTTCCCTCGGACGCGCAGGTTGAGGCGATTCGCGAAAAGATTATGTCCTATCCCCACGTGCTGGGCACGCATGATTTGCTGGTGCATGACTATGGTCCGGGCAGGCAATTTGCCAGCGTGCATGTGGAAATGGCTGCTGATCTGGATCCGCTCATCAGTCATGATCTGATTGACAACATCGAGCGCGATTTTTTGCAGGATGAAAAGCTGCATCTGGTCGTCCATTATGATCCCGTGGTGACGGATGATCCGCGTGTGGCGGTGATGCGTGCGTTTATTTCGGAAATCGCTCATCAGATTCATCCGAAGATGAGCATCCATGATCTGCGCATCGTTCCGGGAAACTCGCATGTCAACGTGGTCTTTGATTGCGTGATTCCCTATGATCTTGACATTCGGGAAAAGGACGTCAGGGATCGGATAGGCCAGAGCGTGCTTGACGAGTATCCGAACTATTACTGCGTCATGACCCTAGAGCGGAGCTATGTGCGCCAGGACGGCTGAACGCGCGGCCCTTCCGTCCGATTCGGGAGGGCTTTTCTTTTGATAGGGGATTGTGTTATAATGCGCTGTAAGTGATTTTGAAGCGTAAGCGGGAAAAGAGGAGAACATGAAACAGGGTGGGCTTGAAGAGCGTCTGCAAATGCGCAGGTGAGCAGCGTGAAGAAGATCATGTCGCCGACGGAGGTCAGCGTGAGCGCCGTGACAGTGCTTGTGCTGATGGCGTCCATTGCGGCGAAGCTGTATTTGTCCGTATTTAATCGGAAAATAGGTCAAAGGATTGCTTCCAAAACGCTGATCGCTACGGCGGACGACAGCCGCAACGACATGATCTCCACAGCAGCCGTGCTGCTGGCGATGCTGCTCACGCGCGCGACGGGTCTGCATCTGGACGGCTTAATGGGCGCGGCGGTCGCCGTGTTCATTCTCATCAGCGGATTTGGGCTTGTGCGCGATACGATTGATCCGATGCTTGGCTCCGTTCCCTCGGACGCGCAGGTTGAGGCGATTCGCGAAAAGATTATGTCCTATCCCCACGTGCTGGGCACGCATGATTTGCTGGTGCATGACTATGGTCCGGGCAGGCAATTTGCCAGCGTGCATGTGGAAATGGCTGCTGATCTGGATCCGCTCATCAGTCATGATCTGATTGACAACATCGAGCGCGATTTTTTGCAGGATGAAAAGCTGCATCTGGTCGTCCATTATGATCCCGTGGTGACGGATGATCCGCGTGTGGCGGTGATGCGTGCGTTTATTTCGGAAATCGCTCATCAGATTCATCCGAAGATGAGCATCCATGATCTGCGCATCGTTCCGGGAAACTCGCATGTCAACGTGGTCTTTGATTGCGTGATTCCCTATGATCTTGACATTCGGGAAAAGGACGTCAGGGATCGGATAGGCCAGAGCGTGCTTGACGAGTATCCGAACTATTACTGCGTCATGACCCTAGAGCGGAGCTATGTGCGCCAGGACGGCTGAACGCGCGGCCCTTCCGTCCGATTCGGGAGGGCTTTTCTTTTGATAGGGGATTGTGTTATAATGCGCTGTAAGTGATTTTGAAGCGTAAGCGGGAAAAGAGGAGAACATGAAACAGGGTGGGCTTGAAGAGCGTCTGCAAATGCGCAGGCTGACGACGGATGATACGGCGCAGTATAATGCGCTGCTGCGATATGCGTTTCAGGTAACGGACAGCGAGCTGGCGGCGCTCGGCTGGAATCAGAAGGAGATGGAGCGGTCTAAAAAGCCCGTGCTCAAGAAGACAGAATCTTTCGGCTGGTTCGACGGCGATAAGCTCGCCTCTCAGATCAGCATTTATCCCATGCAGGTCAATCTCTTTGGGCAGATGTATCCAATGGGCGGCGTGACGGGCGTTGCTACATATCCCGAATACATGAACCACGGCTTGATGAGCAGCCTGATTAAAGAGGCGCTTGGACATATGCGCCAAAACCGTCAGAGCGTTTCCATGCTTGTTCCGTATATGATCCCTTATTACCGCAAGAAGGGCTGGGAGATCGTCTCGGATAAGATGACCTACACCATCAAGGATACCCAGCTGCCCAAGCGCCGGAAGGTTTCGGGCATGGTTGAACGCGTAGGGATCGACAGCGAGGACATCCATAAGGTTCACGACGCCTTTACTCGTATACGACACGGTGCGCTCAAGCGCAACGAGCTGGAGTGGGAAGAGTACTGGCGCTGGGAAGCGGACGATGTGCTGGTTGCCGTCTATTACGACGAGCAGAAGGAACCGACCGGTTATCTGGTTTACTATATCGCCAATGATATTTTCAAAATTAAGGAGCTTGTGTATATCAATCAGGAGGCTCGTCACGGCCTTTGGAATTATATCTCTGCGCATTTTTCCATGATCGAAAAGGTCGTCGGAAGCAACTATACCAATGAGCCGATGGCCTTCCTGCTCGAGGACAGCGAGATTCAGGAGGAGATTGAGCCGTATATCATGGCGCGCATCGTGGATTTTGAGGAGTTTATTCGGCAGTATCCGTTTGACATCATCTCCATCCATGACGATTTGCACTTTGTGATTGAAGACCCGATCATGGAATGCAATGACGGAGACTTCTCCCTGCGCTGGGATCAGGCGGGCAACACGATTATCGAGCGCGGCGGCACAAGGGGAGAGCTGGTGCGCTGCGATATTGCAACGCTGACGGCTATGTTCTACGGCTATAAGCGTCCCACGTATTTAAAGCGTGTCGAGCGTCTGAAGGCGAATGATACGGCGGTGCGTATTTTGGAGGATATCATCCCTGTCGAGCAGCCGTATTTTTCCGATTACTTCTAACTGCTCTATGAGACAAATGGTCTTAAAAGAGGATTTTAACTGCGGAGGAGATATGCTCAGCCATGTCGTGGACCTTCTGCGCTGTCCGATTTGCGGCGGCCGGTTTTCAAAGCAGGGAAACAGCCTTGTATGCGCAAAGCGCCATTGCTTTGATATCGCAAGGCAGGGACATGTTAACCTTGCGCCTGCGCAGAAGGATGCGTTTTATACGAAAGAATTGTTTGCAAGCCGTGCAAAGGCGTTTGAAGCGGGCGTTTACGATCGCGTGATCGACGCAATTACGGAAGCGATTGAACAATACGCGCCCCAAGATTGCGCGCTGACGCTCGTGGACGCAGGCTGCGGCGAGGGCTTTTATACGCGCAGCGTCTGTCCGAAAAGAAGCATGACGCGCATCGGCTTTGATCTGTCTAAGGAGGCCGTGCGCCTTGCCGCGAGGGAAAAAAGCTGTGCCTTTTTTGTGGGCGATCTGGCGGCGATTCCTCTTGCCGAGCATTGTTGCGATGTGCTGCTGGACGTATTCACACCGGCCAATTACGCTCAGTTTAAGCGGATTCTGAAGCCGGGCGGACTGCTGATCAAGCTGGCTCCGCGCAGCGGATATCTGCGTGAGCTGCGGCAGGCGGCCGCTGACCAGCTGCGGCATGCGGATTATGACGGCGGCAAGGTGGAGCGCTATGTGCTTGAGCATGTGCAGCTGCTTGAACAGCGCACGATCACCTACACGATGGATATTGAGCCAGAGCTTGTCCCGCATCTGGCACGCATGACGCCGATGCTTGCGGGCGTGGAGCGGGAGAGGCTGGATTTGTCCGGAATCAGGACGATCACTCTTGATGAGACGATGTATGTAGGCATTATCCGATAAATGCGCATAAGAAAGTATCCGGGAGGAACAATATGGAGAAGCTCTTTTTTCAAAACGACTATGGTGAGGGCGCGCATCCGCTGATTATGCAGCGCCTGATGGAAACGAACCTTGAGCATACCTGCGGCTATGGTCTTGATCCCTACAGCGTGAGGGCTGCGCAGATCATCCGTGAAAAGGTCGGCAAGTCGGATGCGGCTGTGCATATGATGACGGGCGGCACGTCGGCCAACCTGATCGCACTGTCCGCATTCATGCGTCCCTATGAGGCGGCCATCGCTGCGTCGTCGGGGCATATCAATGTGCATGAGACGGGAACCATCGAGGGCAGCGGCCACAAAGTGCTGGTTGCCGCTTCAGAGGAGGGTAAAGTGCTGCCCGAGGGCGTGCGCGCTGTATGCAGGGCGCACACGGACGAGCACATGGTGCATCCGCGCGTGCTCTATATCTCCCAGCCTACGGAGGTGGGTACGGTGTATCGCAAGGCGGAGATGGAGGCGCTGCGCGCAGTTTGCGACGAATTGGGCCTGATCCTGTATGTGGACGGCGCGCGCCTTGGCAGTGCGCTGACTTCCGCTGAATGCGATATGACGCTCAAGGAGCTGGCGAATCTGGCGGACTGCTTCTATATCGGCGGCACAAAGAACGGCTTGCTCTTTGGCGAGGCAATGGTGATCGTCAATCCGACGCTGCAAAAGGATTTCCGCTTCATGATCAAGAACCGCGGCGGTATGATGGCCAAGGGCAGACTCTGCGGCCTGATGTTCCTGACGGCGCTCCAAAACGACGATTACTTTGCATGGGCCAAGCATGCCAATGCGATGGCGGATATCATTCGCGAGGGTATGGCGCGAGGCGGTGTGGAAGCTTTCCAGCGAACGACGACCAATCAGGTTTTCCCGATTCTCACGCGTGCACAGGAGGCTGCGCTTTGCAAGCGCTTCGCCTTTGAGCATTGGGAGGATCTGCCGGACGGACGCGCTGCCGTGCGCTTTGTGACCAGCTGGGCGACCGATGAGGCGGATGCGCGGACGCTTGCCGATGCGCTTGCGGAGCTTCAATAAAGCGATTTGGAGTATCAAACATGACCCGGAAAGAAAGATCGCACGTCAGAAAACGCAGGCACGGCTGCTTGGGCGGCTGCCTGACAAGAATAATTCTGCTTTTGGGCGTTGGCGCGCTGCTGTTCGTCGGCGCATGCGTGCTGGGCTTTGTTCGGAACGATCCGCAGACGGGCAAGCCGTCCCTGACGTTTGAAAACGTGGACTTTAATCAGCCGGAATGGCTCAATATATCCGCGCTGGATCAAGCGGCGACGCAGGTGATGGACGCGGCGAAGAGCCTCTCTTTGCCGGATTGGGCTTATGGCGTGAGCGCCGAGGGGCTGACGGTCAAGACGCTGCGCGCAGGGGATGCGGAAGCTGTATTGGTTTGCTGTGACGGCTACACCATGCTGCTGGGCGGAGGCAGGCACGGGCTGCTTACCTGCGCGCAGCTGCTGCTGTGCGGCGTGAACGATCTGAATGTGGCGGCGGCGCTTGGCGCGGATGATGGGCAGCTGGGCGGCATGGACACGGTGATTTCGCTGCTCAAGCCCGATTATCTGCTCTATCAGGATACACAGGTGAAGCAGAAGGCGTACTATGCTATGCTGGAGGCGGCACAGAAGAACGGGCAGATTCGGAGCATGGTACCGACGCAGGGGCTGACCTTCTCGCTGGGCCACGCGACGGTTTCCGTCATTGGCCCGGCAAGGACGGCGCACAGCGACGCGCGTGACGACGGACTTTCCGTGCGCATTGATTACGGCAGCACCTCCGTGCTGGTGATGGGTACGATCACAGCAGAGGGCGAACAGGGAATTGTGGCGTCCCGCGCGCCGCTAGAAGCGGATGTGCTGATCTGTTCGCTGGGAGGAGAGGATGAGGCAACTTGTCTGGAGCTTGTTGAGGCCGTCACGCCGAATATTGCGCTGATGACGGGCAAAAATCCTGCCAACAGCGTAAAGGTGCGCCTTGAGCGTGTCGGCGCGAAGGTATATACGCAGAAGGAGCATGGCGTCATGACGGTGATCTCCGATGGACAGAAGGTGACGGTTAAGCCGTAATCCTGTTCTTAAATCAAAAACGCGCCATAAGCGCAAAGCGAATATGGGATCAAGGGGCGAAGTCCCTTGGCATGCTTGGGCGGCAGCCCAACATTCTACATGGCGAAGCCCCCCTAAAAGTAGTCAGGGAGCGAAGCGTTACCTGACGGGGAGTTTCGCAAGGTCAATTTGATTTGAAAATAGTATGAGCGTAGTATAAAGATGGCACGGACGCGGCAATACGTGATAAAGCCCGAGCGGACGATCATTTTAGGCATCAAAAAAAGCTGTAGGGCAGATACCTTACAGCTTTTTTGATGCTTTGAAAGCGGGCTCACTCGACGGTATCGGGAGCGATATCATATTCGCTCCGAGGCCGCGCCTTGGTAAAGCGGGAAACCTGAACGCCGATTTCAAAGAGCAGATACATCGGCACGCCCAGCATAATCTGGGAAACCACGTCCGGCGGAGTCAGGACGGCGGCGAGGACGAAGATGCCAAAGAGGACAAACTTACGCATGCCGCACAGCTTTTGATAGTTAACCCAGCCCATGCGTGCGGCGATATAGACGGCGACGGGCAGCTCAAAGGCCACGCCGAAGGGCAGCACGAAGGAGAAAAGGAAGCTGACATACTTGTCAATGGAGAGCATGGGTACGGCCAGATCTTCACCGGCGACCAAGAAGAAATTGAGCGCCAGCTCATAGACGTATGTGTAGCAGAAGACCACGCCGATTAAAAACAGCAGCAGCGCGATCAAAAACAGCACGCGGAACAGGAATATTTCGTGATCGTAAAGCGCGGGCTTGATGAAAACCCAGAGCTGATAGAAGATGAACGGGCTGACCAGCACGACGCCCGCCAGCAGAGAAATCTTGAGCTGCGTCGTCAGCGCTTCGCTGACGGCGGTATAGATGATC
Organism: uncultured Oscillospiraceae bacterium; assembly: GCA_964483645.1. Taxonomy (GTDB): domain Bacteria; phylum Bacillota; class Clostridia; order Christensenellales; family Aristaeellaceae; genus Ventricola. Next base: position 10,111 of record CAZACG010000017.1, read on the forward strand.
TGGATACCGCGGGACTCAATGGGATGGATGATAAACTTCATCAGCGGCTCACTGAAGAAATAGAACGCGACGACAAACCCCACGAGCACCGCGCCGAGGCAGAGAATGATAAGCTTTCGCATGGCCATCAGATGCGTAATCAGCGGCTGGGTGTCACTTTTGACGCTCGCATCATGCGTGCTTGCGGGGCGGGATTCCTTTTTTTTCATGGGAGAACCTCACTGGCGTATGAAAAATAAAGCGGCGAACGGCGCTTGAGCGCGCTTGCCCACCGCGATAGGGTCGCTGCTTTACTTGCTGCCGTCGTCCTCGGCATCGGGGGCGTCTTCCTTGACTTCCTTTTTGAATTCCCGAATGCTCTGGCCGAGCGCCTTGCCTACGCCGGCAAGCTTATTGCCGCCAAAGAGAACCAGCGCCAGAACGACGATCAGAAGAATTTCCATAGTGCCCAGTCTCATAGTTATTTTCCTCCTAAATTGGTTTTAAAGTCTTTAAAGCTTACATCTTTTTTGATGGCGTTAATTTCCTTGTTGACGGAAAGCTGCGCCTTTTGAAGATCCGGACGGACATCCACAGCGCGGACAGTCTCATCGACCTTCTTCTCCAGCGTTTTGAGATCCTTTTCGACCTCATCCAAGCCGGCCTCGCGCTTGACCTCTTCGATCATCTGACGAATATAACGCACAAAGCGTCCCAAAGCTCTTGCCACCTTCGGCAGATCCTTGGGGCCTACGACGACAAAGGCGATCAAGAGGATCAAAATAAGCTCGGCAAAGCCGATATTGAACATGACATCCTCCTCCTGCAAGATGGTTACAAGCATATTATAAACCGAGCAAATGGGTTTTGTAAAGCGTTCCTTGTAGGTTTTGTGTTAAGAATGCCGCAAATCCACAGCGGTTCAATGGCGATTGTGGCGATATGCGACGTCGAATCACCGGCAGGAGGATCAAATAATTGATGATTTGATATAAAAAACACCGTGAAAAACTTGACGAAAGCGTTTAGATCGGTTAATATATAAGCATGACGGCGGGAGCGGCAATTCCCGCCTGACAAACTCCAAGCCGCTGTTGCCCTCGGGGTATATGCGGCCAATGGG
>CAZACG010000018.1:0-1063 GCA_964483645.1 uncultured Oscillospiraceae bacterium
GTAATCAGATTATCCTGCTCAAAGCCTGGCTCCGTCCCGCGACAGGAGAGCATGACCGCGGGAACGGGCGAAAGAAAGGTCGTCGCGCCAATGGCGCGGAAGGAATGTTCCAAGGGAAATCCTCCTCTCAGATGGTTTTCATATCTACTGTAAAGCTTGGGTCGAACGCCGATGGGGAGCGATATCGGCGATGATGATCAAAAGGTCAGTAAAGGTTAGCGCAGGAATGCTTTTCCAAGGTTTTCCTTGCCTGCAAGCCTTTCGTTTCCCATCATACACGGCACGCTCCATAAAATCAATAAAAAAGTGTCAAGGCATGAAACAAAAGGCCCTGCTCCATCGTCATATCATTAAAGACGGTTTCCGTCTCGCCGGTTGCATCAGGCAGGAAAACATGCTAAGATAGAAGCTGTGCAAGGAAGCTCTGTTGAACCACAGGAAAAAACGCGCAAAACAGCGCGCTTTGATCGTTGATGATTCCATGATTTTGGAGGGGAGATAGATGAAAACGAATATCTTTAGACGCAAGCTTGCCGCCATGACGTGCGCATTGCTGCTGTGTGTCTGCGCATGCGGCGCGGCCGATGCGGAGGCTGTGCTCCTGCCCCCGCCGGAGGACGCGGCCTCGACGAGCTCTTCTCAGGGCGATTTGCAGCAGGGCGCGGCATCCGCACCGGAGCAGGGAGAAAGCAAGAGTGAGGAGAGCGCCCCTTCGTCCGCTGATGCGGCGAAGAAAGAGGGCGACGCGGCTTCCGCGGCGCAGCCCGCGTCGGACGCGTCCTCCATCGGCGGCGAGAAGGATGAAGCATACAAGCAGTTCAGCGTCACGCTGACGCCCGGCGAGGAAACGCTGACGATCAAGATTACCGGCGCGAGCGAGCGCAACATCATGATCGGAGTGTATACTTCTGATCTGCAGTATGCCGCAGGCGGGAATGTCAAGGGAGACGCAACGCTCACCTATGACGAGCTTGAAGCGGGGGATTATTACGTTCTCGTCGAATATGATCCGTCCCCTAAAGGATTTCAGAACTTTGAGGGCGAGGTAACCGTTTTGGCCAAG
>CAZACG010000018.1:1163-10594 GCA_964483645.1 uncultured Oscillospiraceae bacterium
GGAACGATCATTGACGTGCCGATTATCCCGGATACGCCCGAGGATCCCGTCAACCCCGACATTCCCACGCAGTATCGCAATCAGATTGAAGCCACCGTCAAGGTTGGCAAGGACTTCATCTCCATTCAGATTGTCAAGGGTGAGAACCTGCCGATGATCGTCTCCGTGGGCGATCAGATGCGTGAAACGAAGCTCGGCCAGACCGTCCGATTCGAAAAGCTGAAAAAGGGCGAATACGAGATTGAGATCGACTACAAGGACGCTATTGCGGGCATATCGCCCTATCGCACGAGCGTTAAGGTGCCGCTTGAGACCCCGGATAGCTATATCCTGCTCAAGAAGGGCATGGAATGCTATGAGGTGTATCTGCTGACGCAGCGCCTTGCGCAGCTTGGTTATCCGATTACGGCGCGCTATGATTACAACAACGACGTTGTCATCGCCGTGCGCCTGTTCCAGGAGGAGAACGGTCTGTCCGTGGACGGCATGGCCGGAAAGAAGACGCAGAAGAAGCTCTATTCCTCCTCTGCCAAGGATTACGATATTGAGGACGATTTTGAGTCCCTTGACCGCCATGACAATGGCAAGGCGGCGGTGTATGCTTTACAGCAGCGGCTCAAGGATCTGGGCTATTATTCTATCCGCGTAGACGGCATCTATGGCAGCGGCACGGAGCGCGCCGTGCGCTGGTTCCAGAAGGTCAACGGTCTCAAGGAAACCGGCAAGGCCGATGCTGCCATGCAGCAGCTGCTCTACTCCGCATCCGCCAAGAAGGCGACCGGCTCTTATACTTCCGCAAGCGGCGATTACAGCACGCTCTCGCGTTCCAAGTATTATAACGCCAAGGTGGTTCCGCTCCAGCGCAGGCTCAAGGAGCTGGGATATCTCTCCGGCTCTGTGGACGGCTACTTCGGCAGCCAGACCTATCGCGCCGTGCGCAACTTCCAGAGCAGAAACGGATTGAGCGTCACCGGCAAGGCCGACGCAGCCACGCAGCAGAAGCTTTATTCCTCCTCCGCCAAGGCGGCCTCCGGCTCGACAAGCTCCTCCTCTGCGGGCTATCGTCTGCTGTATTGGGGCTGCGAGGGTACGGCGGTCAAGAACCTGCAAAACGCGCTGATTAACGCGGGCTACCGGAGCATTGTACGCTCTGCGGACGGCATCTATGGCCGCTGGACCTATGATGCGGTTCGCGCCTATCAGAAGGATCATGGCCTGTCCGTGGACGGCATCGCCGGAAAGAAGACGCAGAACGCTCTGTACGGAACAGCCTACTGATACGCAATTCATTTTCAACGGTTTCATACGCATTCGCCATTTGAATAAGAATGGGTATCATACGAGCGAAGCGGAGAAGGACATTTGCCGGCTTGGGGAATCCGGGCTGCCGCGATGAATGCCCTTGCTCCGCTTCGCTTAATCGGTATTAGGAGGTATTTGTATGAAGCGCTGCATGCGCGTGCTGCTGGCTCTCTTGTTGCTCATTCCCAGCCTTTCCCGCGCGCAGGAATTCAGCGTGCGCTTTTTTGACGTGGGCAAGGCGGATTCCATGCTCATCACAACGCCGCAGGGAACGCGCATTCTCATCGACGCCGGAACAAACAAAAAAGGCAAAGTGCTTGTTGAACGCTTTGCGCGTGAAGGAATCGAGCGGATTGACGTGATGCTCATCACACATTATGACAAGGATCACGTCGGCGGCGCAGATCAGATTCTTGAAAATATTCGGGTGGGTACGGTCATCATGCCCGTATATGACAAGGAAAGCAAGCAGTATGATCAGTTCATCGAAGCGCTCGATGCCTCCGAGGCGGAGGCGAAGCCCATTGCCATCGGCGAAGAGCTGCGCTTTGAAACGCAGGACGGCGTGCAGCTGCATATCACCGCCGCGCACAGAAGCTCCTATGGCGAGGACGAGGAGAATGACTTTTCGCTCTGTCTGCGTCTTGGTTACGGCGAAACGAAATTCCTCTTTCCCGGCGACGCGGAGGACGATCGTCAGCGCGAGCTGATTGCAGAGGGCGATCTGGTATGCGATGTGCTCAAGGTTCCCTATCATGGGCGGCTTGAGGATGCGAGCGCGGCGTTTATCGCGGCTGCCGCTCCGTCCATCGCCTTTGTAACGGACAGCGAGGAAGAGCCCGGAAGCGAGATCGTGTATCAGATGCTGCGGGAGATCGGCGCGCAGGTATACAGTGCGCGCAGTGGTGATCTAACGGTCGTCTCGGACGGAAAGAGCGTATGGGTGAAATAAGCGCGCCGTGCGCGCTTCTGCTTGCGAAGCGTCTTCGCATGGCGAAGAGGCTTTGTGCAGTATCCTACGATAAAATCACTCCTTCTATGAGGCGTGATTTTATATAATGTGACATTAGCGAGGTTGCGCAAGGCGGTTTCAAAAGAGGAGCGCACGGCGTGCTTGAGACGCAGGGGAGAAGCATGGACAATGCAATCAGCAAGCGCTCTTCGGGGCGTGGAGCGCGCGAAGCATAGCATGAAAAACCCATGCTGCGCCCGCGCCGAGGGCGTCGATGCCGACGTCGCTGAGCATGGGCGCGCGCTCGAAGGTAAAGCCTTGATGGAGCTCATCCGTCGCCGCGTAGAGCACGCAGAGGATGAAAGCCGTCAGGGATGAATGGGCAACGCCGCTCAAACGCAGCGCGCGGACGAGGAGCAGAAAGAGAATGGCATATTCCATCATATGCGCGCCCTTGCGCACGATGTGGTTGATAATCTGAATGGAAAGGACGGCGCGTTCGCCGAAGATCATGGTATACAGCTGGAGCAGTCCGCCGCTGACGCTCTCGCTCTGCGCCTGGGAAACGGCGCCGGGCATAGAGGACATGCCGAAGATCACGCCCATCCACAGCACGCACAGTCCCCATGCAATCGCTTTTTTCATAGGCTTTCTCCTTTCGGGAAGATGTTCGTATCTTACCATATTTCCCCGGTTTTTGCAAAAAACGCTTGAGTTTTCACTATCCTTTGGTATAATAAAAAGAGAAATATCGGGCGAATCCTTAGGATTCCGTTTCTGCGGATGATGATACGCATTTTGAAAAGAAAACATATCTTTCGGAGGGATCACCATGAAAAAGAGACTTCTTGCGCTGCTTGCGGCGCTGTGCATGCTCTTTGCGATGAACGTCTGCGCGCAGGAGGCGACCGCCGGCGAGGCTGAAAGCGAGCTGACGACGACGACGGAGTATCGCTGGTTTGTCAATCAATATCGCAATACACGCGGCGCGACAGTCACCTATTATGACAACGTGTACGCCTACAACCATGGCGATTACTATCTTACGCCGTTTGACAGCCACGTTCCCGCAGAGTATTTTGTGGTGGATGAAACCGGCGCTTATGCCGTTGCGCCGATTGTGCTGGATATTACCGATGCGATGCGCGTTGCGCTTTACGGCGAGGATATCGGCGAGACTGCGATGTTCTACGGCCAGTATTGCGAGCGTATTGTCGGAAAGAAGGGCCGCGAGGGCTTCTCCGGCGTGCATGAGGGCATTGACTTTAAGGCCGGCGCTGCGGTGGAGCTGCACGCGATTCTCGGCGGCGAGGTCATCCGCGCGGGAGACTCCGACGGCACCGTGGCGGTCTACAATGAGGACTATGGCGTTACCGTGCTCTATCTGCATTGCGAGGAGATCGGTGTGCGCCGCGGCGATATCGTTGAGGCCGGTGATTTGATCGCCGTGGAGGGCAAGAAGGGCTCCGGCGGACGCTATACGCATGTGGAAATGCGCATCGGCCGCTTTACCTCCGCGAATGCTTATCGCAATACCAAGCTGGAGAGCGACTGCCCGTATCCTGTGATGCAGGAAGCGCTGGGCGTTGTGCCGTCCGGCCGTCAGCCCATGACCGCCGCCGCCGTGTTGCGCGCGCAGAAGATGCGCGAGGAAGCGGAGGCTGCCGCTGCCGCTGCAAAGGCGCTTGAAGAGAAGGCGCAGGCGGAAAAGAACGCCGAGCCGGAGATTGAATTGGTCGATAACCTGCCGGGTACGCAGAGCGGCTATGGCTTTGCGGAAACCACGCCGTCCACGCCGGAGGCTACGCTGCCGCCGAGCAATCCGTAAGGCGGGCCGGGCAATCCGCATATCAGGGAGAGGCTTCTGCACGTCTGAGAGGGCGAGGAGCCTCTCCTTTTCCTTTGCTGTATAGGAAAAGAAGCTGTAAGCGAAGCGTTCCGATGTTTTAGCAAAAACGAAGGATTTACGTCTGAATCTATGATCAGGCAGAAGCGGGAAGGAAGGCGTTCTTCCTGACGTTATCCGAACAAGGAGGTGGAAACGCATGGTTCGTGTGCTGCGCTATCCGCGCTTATGTGCGGCGAGCTGCGTGGGCGCGCTTGTCTGCGCGCTCTTTCGGGATATCGCCAAGGCGAAGGAGCTGGCGGGCTGGTCTTCTGCGCTGTTGCTTTTGACCATGCTTCTGCTGGTTCTCTGCTTTGCCTTGATGAGCTGCCGCTTGATCGTGGATCGGGAGGGCGTGAGCGTGGGCTTTTTGCTGCATGTGCGCCGCACGCCATGGCAGGAGCTTGCCGCGCTGGGCGCGCTTTGCTGCAATAGCCGACGGATGTATCTTTATGGCATGTATAACGGCGCGTCAGACTTTTTTAATCTCCTGCACCATGCGCCGTGCTGCGGCGATTGGGGCTTTGTCGCCCCGTTGAGCAGGAGACTCGCCGCTGCCGTGCAGGCGAATTGTCCCTATGCCGTGTATTTGACCAGACCGGTTCGGAGCATGCCGAGCATGCGCCAGCGTCCGTTGCTGCGGCAGGCTGCGCTGTATCTGCTGACTATGCTGCCTGCCGCTGCTTTGGCGGGCGCGACCTCTGCGCTGTTGCTGATTCGCGCCTCTGCGCAGACGGAGACGACGGCCTTGCTGAGCCGAATGCTCGGCGCGTTCGCTTTTGTGGCGGTCGGGATCGTTCTTGCGTATCGCGCTTTGATCGCAGTGAGCGCTTGCCCGTGTATCAGCGAGGCGGGCGTCAGCGCAGGGCATGGACTGTATCTTTCATGGGATGAGGTGCGCTTTGCCTATGTGCATCGGCTTCCGCAGGCCAGCGCCATGTTCTTCCTTTCCCAAAGCGTTGAGGAGGCCAAGGAGCGCGGCTGCAAGCCCGTCCAATGCCTTTCTTTGCCGGATCTTTCTACGCTTGTGCTGGCGTATCTGACCTATTGCCCGCATGCGAAGAAGGGATTGGTGGATTGACTGCTGGTCGGGTTGCCGAAGGCAAGGCATCGGGCATTGCGCGCATAGGGCGTTTCCTGCGCGCGAAGCGATTCGCAATGAAAATGGAAGACCCGGCTGTTGGCGGGTGTAGGGGCGATTGTGCATCGAAAATTTGTACTCTTTGTTGACTTTTCCCTGTAACGCGATTAGAATATAGTCGGATATTTCCAAACGCCGCCATTTCGGACGATTGGTCGTGTTCATCAGCAACAGAGAGGGGCGTTTCTTCTGTGAAAATCTTGTTTGTCACCAGCGAATGCGCGCCGTTCAGCAAGTCAGGCGGTCTGGCGGATGTGGCGTTTTCCCTGCCGCCCGCTCTCAAGAAGATCGGCGATGAAATTGCGATCATCACGCCGCTGTATCAATGCGTGCGCGAGAGCTATGGTTCCTCGCTGACCTTCGTCAAGGAAATCCGCGTCAAAATCGGCGGACGCGAAAATCTTTACTGTGGTCTTCTGCGAGGGGAGCTTTCGGGCGTACCCGTCTATTTTATTGATAACGAGCATTTCTTTCATCGTCCCCGGCTCTATGGCTACGGCGACGATGGGCTTCGCTTCGCATTCTTCTCCCGCGCGGTGATTGATCTTCTGCATGATCTGGATTTTTTTCCGCAAATTCTGCATTGCAATGACTGGGAGAGCGCGCCTGCGATCATCTATCTCAAGAACGATCAGGTATGGCGCAAGGAATATAAGCAGATCAAGACGGTGTACACCATTCACAATATCGCCTATCAGGGGCAGTTCGGCGTAAACGAGCTGTATGACACCTTTGGCCTGCCGGAGGGATGGTATCAGGGCGGCTTGGGATACGAATATGAAGGCCGACACGATATCAATCTGATGAAGGGCGCGATGCTGATGGCTGACGCCGTCTCCACCGTATCGCCGACCTATGCGCGAGAGCTTCATTATCCCGCCTTTGCCTTCGGGCTTCAGGGCGTGGTGGATATGGTGGATCACAAGCTTTACGGTATCCTCAACGGCATCGACGTCAGGCATTATGATCCGGGCTGTGATCCGTTGATTCCCTATCATTTCTCTGTCGAAGATATGCGCGGCAAAGCGTTGTGCAAGCGCGAAATCCAGCGTATCTTCGGCCTGTCCGAGGAGCCGGAATGGCCGCTGCTGTGCTCTGTGGCGCGGCTGGTCGAGCAGAAGGGCATTGATCTGATTCGGCAGATTCTTCCGCAGCTGATGGATATGGGCGTGCAGCTGATCGTCTTTGGTCAGGGCGACCCGCAGTATGTCGATTATTTCAACTGGGCGAGGGAAAAGTGGCCCGGGCAGCTCGGCTTCTCAAGCCATTACAACGAGCCGATGGCCAGCAAGGTTTTCGCCGGCGCGGACATGTATCTGATGCCCTCGCGCTTTGAACCCTGCGGGCTTTCGCAGATGATGGCCATGCGCTACGGCACGGTTCCCATTGTCCATGAAACGGGCGGACTGAAGGACTCCGTGCGCGCTTATAAGGATTTTGACGGCGTCGGAGACGGCTTCGCTTTCTCTGATTATCAGGCTAAGGATTTGCTCTTGGCGATTTCCGAAGCGGTCAAGCTCTATTTCAGCAGCGAGGAAACCTTTTTAAAGCTCCGCAGACGCTGCATGAACAAGGATTTTTCATGGGACAAGAGCGCGCTGCAATACAAGCATATGTATGACGATATCAGCGATATCGACGGCTCGGGCGAGTATATCTCCTTCGAGGATGCGTTTGCCGCGCTCAGGCATTGCTATCATGAGAATGCGAGGCTCAATGTCCTCAAGCATCCGGAACTTCTGCATGAGGGCTATCATCGCGTGGTACAGATTGAAATTGTCGGCCGTGGCGCAGGCTTCATGTATGTTGAGTTTGTCGATGGAAGACTGCATGTGCGTCCTGAGGCGCGTCCGGATGCGGAGGCGTTCGTCACGTGCAGTTATGACAATCTGCTGGCGATGGGGCGCGGCTTTGTGACCACGGATAAGCTCTTTCTCAACGGTCAGCTCAAGCTCTCGGGCAACCTTTCCAAGGGCTTTGAAATCCGCAATATTCTCACGCCGGGCCAAGCAAGCGCTGTTTAAAGGGCATGACCGCTGCTTTAAGCGGAGGCGGCGAGATGCATGCTCAAGGCTTTAGAGGTGTCTTCAATCATAGAAAAAGGCGATGGATCGTCTGTGCGGACAATCCATCGCCTTGATGTTTTGTTAAGGGCTTCCGATGAACGAAAGATCAGAAGCTTTCAAGCAGGGATTTATAGAATTCGGCGTAATCCTTGCGCTGGCTGTTGGTGAAGTCGATAGCTTCGCGCGGATGGCGGTTGAGCAGACCGGTAAACAGATATTGCAGATCATAGCCCCACACGACGCCTTGCTCCTTGAGCGGAAGCATATACTTTTCAATGAAGCCCAGCAGGTGATAGACGTTGTACTTCGGATTCTTGAGGAAGCTGAGCAGAAGCTCCATGGCGCAGTTGCCCGCGCCTCTGCCCATGCCCTGCACGGTTGCATCCAGATAGGAGACACCGTAGGACATGGTTTCAATCGTGTTGGCGAAAGCCAGATTCTGGTTATTATGGGCATGGAAGCCGATTTGCTTTTCCGTCCCCTCCACGGCGGCGAGATAGACTCTGGCCAGCTCGGAGGCGTTCTCCGGGTACAGCGAACCGTAGCTGTCCACCAGATAGATGACGTCCACGCTGGACGCCGCGAGAATGTCAAGCGCCTGCTTCACCTGATCGGAACCGACTTGCGAGATGGCCATGACGTTGCAGGTGGTCTCATAGCCCAGCGTGTGGAAATGCTCGATCATCTCTACCGCTGCGGGAATCTGATGAATATAGCAGGCGACGCGCACCATGTCAATGACGCTCTCGGACTTGGGCAGGAAGTCCGTTTTGAAATCGCAGCGTCCCACGTCGGCCATGACTGCGATTTTCATATCGGAGGGATTATCCCCGACGATGGCGCGGATATCCTCTTCCTTGCAGAATTTCCACTTGCCAAACTCGCTCTCGCTGAACATGTGTCTGCTGGCCTTGTAGCCAAACTCCATATAGTCAACGCCGCTGCGGACGTTCATCTTGTAAAGCGCGGATACGAATTCATCGGAAAATTCAAAGCGATTGCATAGACCGCCGTCGCGGAGGGTTGCGTCGAGCACCTTGAGGTCGTGACGAACCTCCATCAGGTTGCCTTTTCTGGGGGGCATGGGTCTCAACTCCTAACAATTTGTTGAATAAGTGTGCTTGAGTAGGCCCATTGTACCACGCGAATATACCTATGTCAACACGAAATAAATGAAAAATTTCCACTAAAGAAAACTTTCTTTTTGTCAACCGGAGATCGGGGGCTACGGAAGAGCTTTCAAATACTCCGAGGAGATGTATCGTCCTCCCGTGCATTTGGCCCATCGGCTGCCGTCAGGTGCATATCGCCAAGCCATGACATACACCGTTTCTCCGGGCTGGACAAACCCCGAGGCCTTGCCGGACGGACTGTTGCGCACCCTGACGCGTCCGTTTGCCGAGACGACATACTGCTCGTCCACCGCAATCTCAAAATACTTGACGGAAACATAGGCGACGCGTTCCTTATAGAGGGTCTTGAAGAAGCCATTTGACACCTCCGCCGGATCAATTTCGATGGTGTCTCCCGCATGCAGAATGCCCCAAGTCGCCGCATCGGAGGAAGCACGATTGCGAACGTTGACATATTGTCCTTCCGCAACAACGCAGGTGAGCGTTTCAGCCCGTGCTGCGGGAATATGTGCAAGCGTTGCAGCTACCATGAGCACCCCGAACGCAGGAATGATTCTTTTCAGATGGTTCATCGTAATCCCTCCTATATCGAATGCTACATCTTATGAACCTATCCGAAAGAATATGCTATATCTATATTTCACTCACCCCATGTAGGAGGGGCTTGCGTGCTCGTTTGGGGGCGATGCTTTGAAGGAATGGCTTCGCGACGGAATCGTAGCTCTAGCGCCCAAGCCTGCCAAGGGACTTCGACCCGTGCGCACCTATTCGCTTCACGCTTATGGATCGTTTTGATCGGAGACCGGCTGTTAATCTGCTTCTTGCTCAGACCATAGCTTTCTGTGATTTGACGATTGGTCTCATCCGCTTCTTTTCTTCTGAACACTTCTTCCGCTAAATTCTCCATCTTCGTATATGTTCTTGGCATGACAAAACCTCCTGTTGTAGATTC
>CAZACG010000019.1:0-10581 GCA_964483645.1 uncultured Oscillospiraceae bacterium
AAACACGACAGAGAATGATTCCTAAACAAAATGTGTTAGGCTTTGTCGAATTCGAATAAATATGAAGCGGTTGTCTCATGAAGAGGCGCCTCTTTTTTTGCAAAAAGCGCGCCGTGCGCGCAGCACGATGCTTTGCACAATTTCCCATACGACAAAAAAACATTCGGGCTGTATAAACCCGAATGCCGGTAGCAGAATGCAGATGTTATACGCATTCGCCATTCAAACGCTTAGCAGCTCGTATCCGATTTTTCGCTCCGACAAAGCCGCGTGAAGTAGGCATACCGAAGAAACCTGCGTGGAGCGAGGGAGTGCCATGGACCGAAAAACGGAAACCCCTACACATTCCTTATCCCCGCAGCGTTATCTCTGCAAGGCCGCTGCGCGGAATGTCTATCATCACAACGCCCGCGCCAAGGGAAACCGTCTCCTTGCGCACGAGGCCGCCCATGGTATCGGTCACGACGATATCCGCCGTGCAGGGCTTGGCCATATTCAGATACAGATGTTCTTCCTTGGTAGCGTTGATGAGCTTGACGTTTTTGCGGCTCAAATCCACGTCTACCAGCTTATGCCCCGTATACACGCCGATGATGACGGTATCCGCATTCTGCGCCTTGATGACGGGATACATGAAATGCGGCTCATAAGGGATGAACTCGCTGTCCAAAAGCACTTCTCTGTTAGCCTTGGCGAAGCCCAGCCAGAAGGCCAGCATATCCTGATGGCTCTTGGGCAGCAGGCAGATCTGCTGGGAGAATTGAATTACACCGAAGATGGAGTTGATTACCTGAAGCGCTGCGTCTTCAACCGCCTCGTCCGGATGCCAGGTCAGCATGTCGCAATGCACTGCGGTGTGCTTGCTCATCAGGCGAAGGTCGGTAATGCCTACGCGATTGCTGGCGATGTCGCTGGGGCAGTCGCCCACGCGGAACATGTTGCAGTATTTCGCCATGAGCGGGCCGGTATACTTCTGGCGGAACTCGATAATCGCATCGGCCTTGACCGCCTGAACGCGCGCGCGGATATCGCCGAGCAGACGCTCGGTGGCATCCTGAACGTCAATATAGTCCATCTCGGGCGTGACAGGCACCTCATGGCTGAGCCAGAAGCGGTCAACAAAGTCAATCTTCACGCCGTCGAGCTTATAGGTGCGCATGGCGTATTCGACGCTGGAGACGATATACTCGCGTACATCCGGATAACGGGGGTCGAGCACGCCGCAGTTGATGCGGTCAACCGTCCGCAGCAGCTTGTTCTTATAGCGCTCCCAGTTCTTGGCCTTATAGCCCACGAAGGCAACCGGGAACCACATGATGCACTTCATGTCCAGATCATGAATCTCCTGGACAAACGCCGTCAGATCGGCGAATTTGACCGGCGAGGGCTCCCAGTCGCCCGTGAGCGCGTAGCCGCGGCAGTCCTCTTCGCCCTGCCAGCCGTCGTCAATGGTCAGCAGCTCCAGACCCAGCGCCTTGGCACGCTTGCATTCTGCCAGCAGCGTATCGTGCTTATACTGCTTCTGGAAGCTATACCACGTATTGTAATTGGGAATCTTCGCAGGCGCGGTCACCTCCATGGGCACGATGTCGTTGACCTTGTCCCACCAGACGGCGACAGCCTCCAGCACCTGATAATACGGCAGGCGACGGAAATCGGCATAGACCTTGAGCGTCGTATGATCCTCGCCGATAAACTGGCGCAGCCCCATGGTGATATCGCCGCTGATGGCGTTGCGCTTTTCCTCCACGCCAAAGCGCACGTTGAGCACCTTCTTGCACTCGCTGGCCGCGAAGGTGAAGGTGTTCTCATCCGCATTGTTAAACAGCAGCGCGGCCGGCGCGGAGCCGCTGAGCATGGAGGAGATATCCGTCAGCCGCCAGTCCGCGTCCAGAACGCGGCGGCAGCGCGCGTGGGGATGCCACATGTACTGCACGTCCACGCAGGGCATATACCACATCAGCGTCACCTTGGAGGCTGCGTCCTTCGCCTGCTCTTTGTCCCATGTCAACGCAAAAGTATACTCATATACGTCCTTTTCAAGCTCCTGCTTGGTCATCTGTACCTGCAAATCAACGTTGGCAGAGACGCTTACATCTTCGTACTGCCTGATCAGCTTCATTTCCATGCGATTCTTCCTTTCATGTTGGATAGAAGTTTCCTTATTGGTCAGTATACACGTTTATCGGGCAATACGCCATACCCATTTTCCTGTTCGAACGCATTATGTCGGCCCCAAAACGCTTTGCGCCGCCCATGAACGGTACGGCGCGGCTCTCGCACCGCTCTGCCATGCGCCTTAGAACCGCGTACAGGGGATGTGCATAGGATATCCCGGAGGGTCGAATATGAAAAACGTACTGAATTATCAGAGCAGTGAATATGACTGCGGTCCCACCTCGCTGACCAACGCGCTGCGCTATCTGTTTGACAGAGACGATATTCGCCCGGAGCTGCTCAAGGCCATTTCTCTGTACACCCTGGATGCATACGGCGAGAACGGCGAATGCGGCATGCGCGGCACATCTTCCATGGCCATGCAATATCTGGTCGGCTGGTTCAATCAATACGGGCGCAGCAGGAATTTTCCGATTTCCGCCGCCTTTGTGCGTCGGGCAGAGATTGCGCCCGGCGGGGAAATCGTTCGCTGCTTGCATGCGGGCGGCGCGGTTGTCGTGCGCTGCTGGCTGGGCGGCGATCCGCATTATGTGCTGCTGACCCGCTTACTGGGCGAGGAGATCGGTCTGTTTGATCCCTATGCTGTGCCGCGCGGGATGATTTCGGAGAGGCATCCGTTTGGCGAAGGCGTGCGCATTGTGGAGCATGAACCCGCCGTGATGAATCGCATCGTTCGGGCAAGCGTGCTCAATGATCGGGAAAGAATCAACTACGCCATGGGCAAACCTGACGAACGGGAAGCAATTCTCCTTTTTAACCGACAACACGACACGCCGACTGCCGACGGCGTTTGTGGGGGCAATTCTTCTCCGTCCAAAACAAGGATTCGAAGACTTTGGAGCGAATACAATAACCGCTGAATATCGAAAGGCCGCGCGAGGGAGCGTTTTCTTCGTCGGATTAAGCGCCTGCGCTTCGCGCCGCCGCATGTACCCATCATCAACGTGAAAGGAATCGAGGAAACCGTATGCGCATCACCAACGATATTCAATATATCGGCGTCAACGATCACGAAACCGACCTGTTCGAGGGACAGTATCGCGTTCCCAACGGCATGTCTTACAACTCTTACGCGATCATGGACGACAAAATCGCCGTCATGGATTCTGTGGACAGGCGTTTTGCCGATGAGTGGCTTCAGAACGTCGCGTCCGTGCTGGCCGGGCACACGCCGGATTATCTGATTGTGCAGCATATGGAGCCCGACCATTCCGGCAGCGTTGCCCGATTCATGGCTGCGTATCCGCAAGCCGTGATTGTCGCCTCCTCCAAAGCGTTCCCGATGATGAAGGCGTTCCTTGGCACGGACTATGCTGAGCGCAGGCTTGTAGTAAAGGAAGGCGATATGCTGAAACTGGGCGCGCATACGCTTTCGTTTGTTGCCGCGCCGATGGTGCATTGGCCGGAGGTCATCGTAACCTATGACGCCTTCGACAAGACCCTTTTCTCCGCCGACGGCTTTGGCAAGTTCGGCGCTTTGGATGTTACGGAGGATTGGGCCGACGAGGCGCGCCGCTATTATATCGGTATTGTCGGCAAATACGGCGCGCAGGTTCAGACGCTGCTCAAAAAGGCCGCTGCGCTGGACATTGAAAGAATCTGCCCGCTGCACGGCCCTGTGCTGGATGGCGATCTTTCCTATTATCTGAATCTATACGACATCTGGTCCTCCTATAGCGTGGAGAGTGAGGGCGTGGTCATTGCTTATGCTTCCGTTTACGGCAACACAAAGGCGGCAGCCGAGCTGCTCGCCGCAGAACTTGAGAAAAACGGCTGCAAGCAGGTTGTTATGCATGACTTAGCTCGCTGCGACATGGCAAAGGCCGTGGGGGACGCATTCCGCTACGGCAAGCTGGTGCTGGCCTCCACAACCTACAATGGAGACGTCTTCCCGTTTATGAAGACGTTCATTCACCATCTGACCGAGCGCAATTACAAAGGCCGCATGGTCGGACTGATGGAGAACGGCTCATGGGCGCCCATGGCAGCCAAGGTTATGCGCGGCATGCTTGAGGGCGCTAAGGTGCTCACCTTTGCCGATACGACGGTCAAAATTGTCTCCGCGCTTTCCGAGGAAAGCCGCGCACAGATCGTCGCGCTGGCCAAAGAGCTTTGCGTATAACGACACATAGTGCAGCGTCTGCGCAAAAGTCCAGAATTGTTTCCAAACCGTAATATTTTTGCTTGACAAGGTCGGAGCAAGTGCGTATAATGTTGAAAGGTCAATTCTGAGGTGAAATGATGAAGCTGGATATTACCAAGGGCATTCAGAGAAAAGGTGTGGAAGTCGCCTTCGATCTTGAGGATTCCTGGAAGGATGACCATTGGAACGGCGATGTGATTTCCTATGCCGCGCCCGTCGTCTTTTCCGGCACATATATGCTCGCCGATGAAACCGTGATCGTGCGCGGAACGGCCCGCGCAGAGATCGTGTCCCCCTGTGCCAGATGCTTAAAGCCGGCGAAGACCGAGGTAGCCGCCGAGGTTGAAGAGGCGTTTCTCCGTGATCGGGGGCAAGAGCAGGAGCCCGGGGACGATCAATACATGTATTCGGGTCATGTGCTTGAGCTGGATGAAGCCGTGCGTACCGCATTGCTTCTGGAGCTCCCCACTCGTATTCTCTGCAAGGAGGATTGCAAGGGGCTTTGCTCCCAGTGCGGCGTTGATCTGAACATAAACGAGTGTTCGTGCCAGAAGGATCTGATCCGCAGAAATCCTTTTTCGGCATTAGCATCTTTGCTGAATGAGGATGAGGAGGTGTAAACAATGGCTTGTCCTAAGGGAAAAATCTCTAAGTCTCGCGGCCGTATGCGTCGTGCGAATTGGAAGCTGTCCGTGCCCGGCATCGTCAAGTGCCCGCGCTGCCAGCAGATGAAGCTTGCCCACCGCGTCTGCAAGCAGTGCGGCTACTACGATGGTAAGCAGATCATCAACATGGAAGCTGAAGCGGCTTCCCAGAACTAATTCAGTTCAAACTCTCCCGGCTGACGTACGCAGCCGGGAGTTTTTGGTACTATTAAAGCACAAACTCTATCAAACCAGATAGGGCTTGTGCTTGTTTTATTTGTGTAGAAAATGGCGCGAATTCGCGTGCAGCGAATTCGAATCAGAAGCAAAACTTTATATTTCTTTATATTGACAATTCCGTTGTCCATCCATATAATAAATCCAGTTTATAAATCTCATTTATAAATTCGGAGGGATGCATCTTTGAAAGTCGAAGCCGATTCACGGCGTGAGGAGCATCTATGTGCGCTGCGCCGGGTGTTAATGCAGGCGCGCCGCGCTACGCGCGCGCAGCTTGCCCAAGCAACCGGACTGAGCACCATGACCATCGGCAAGCTGCTTTTTGATATGGAGCGGCGAGGCGAGGTCTGTCAGGATGAAACCCTTTGCCGCAACGGCGGCCGGCCGTCCATCGTCGCCGTCTACAATGGCGATTATGCGCATTTTGCGGCGATTACCGTCATGCAGTGTCATGGCGTAAGCACCTTCGATCTTTGCATATATAATCTCTTTGGCGAAGCGGTAATGAAAAAGCGTATGTTGACGGATCAAGTCGCCGAGGACAGCTTTGATTCGTTTTTTCTGGAGGCGCTTTCCTTAGGCTATCGCCTCAGGCTTGCGGTTTTCGCGCTCCCGGGTGAGGAAGAGAACGATCGGATTTTCCTATGCGATTTTGATCGCCTGCTCGGCACGACGTTTCTGCCGCGCATTCGCAGGCTGTTCCATGTCGAAACCATCTTTGAAAACGATGTAAACGCCGCCGTTTTCGGGCATTCGTTTGACCATGCGCCCGGCAGCGTCCATGCAGGCGCGTACTTTCCCCGCATCTATCCGCCGGGCGCGGGGCTGATCGTCAATGGCGAAATCCTGCACGGACACAGGCATTGCGCGGGAGAAATCGCCGCGATGTACGGCTCGGACAATTGGCTTTCGCTGGATTACTCGGACGTGCAGCGTACAAGCGAGGTCATTTCCCGTCTGGCCGCCGCCTTTTACTGTATATCCGCCCCCTCGGGCATGGTGCTTTATGGCGATTTCTTTACCGAGGAGTTGATGCGGGAGATTGCCGAACGCGCTTCTTCCAGATTGTGCGGCCGCTTTGACATGTGTCTGTGCGCGCAGGCTGATATGGGCGAGGATATGCAGCGTGGCGCCGTTCGGCTGGGGCTGCGCAGAATGCTTGAGCTTCTAAGGACAATGTAAGTCCATTTCATAAGGAAGAAAGGAAGAAATACTATGGTTTCCGCTACGCTTCTGATGATCATCTACGTTTCCTTCATCAGTCTGGGCCTTCCGGACTCGATGCTCGGCAGCGCATGGCCCGTCATGTCCGGCGATCTGAACGCTCCGCTCTGGGGCGCGGGCTTCATCCAGATGACCGTCTCCTTCTTTACGATCGTTTCCAGTCTCAACAGCACGCGCCTCATTCGCCGCTTTGGCACAGGTAAGCTGACGGCGATCTCCGTGGCGACCACGGCCGTCGCGCTACTGGGTTTCTCCTTTGTTCACAGCTATTTCTTCTTGGTGCTGCTGGCCATCCCGCTGGGGCTTGGCGCAGGCGCAGTAGATTCGGGGCTGAACAACTATGTCGCCATGCATTGTCAGGCACGCCATATGAGCTGGCTGCATTGCTTCTGGGGTGTCGGCGCGGTCATCGGGCCGATCATCCTTTCCCGTTACCTCGCCGCCGGCAACAGTTGGAACAGCGGCTATCGCATGGTCGGTCTGATGCAGGCTGTGCTGAGCGTTATCCTGTTTATGACACTTTCCCAATGGAAGCAGGCGAACACCGAAGAAGAGGAGCGCAGCGCGAAGGTGCTCTCTGTGCCACAGGTGCTTGCGCTCCCGGGCGCGAAGGCGGGCATGCTCTGCTTCTTCTGCTATTGCGCGATGGAATCCATCTTTTTCCTCTGGTCCTCCACCTACATGGTAACCGTGCGCGGCGTAAGCGAAGTGCAGGCTGCGTCGTGGGGCGCGCTCTACGTGCTGGGCATGACCATCGGACGCGCGCTCTCCGGCTTTATGACCCTGAAATTCAAGCCTCGCCAAATGGTTCGTATCGGCCTGAGCGTGCAGGCGATCGGCTGCGTGCTGTTGTTCATTCCGCATCATGCGACGATGATTGCCGCATTCCTGATCTGCGGTCTGGGCAGCGCGCCGATTTACCCCAACATCATGCAGGATACGCCGATTAACTATGGCGCGGAGAACTCTCAGGCTGCCGTCGGCGTGCAGATGGCCTTTGCCTATACGGGCTCTACGTTTATGCCGACCATTATCGGCGCAGTTGCAGATCGACTGGGCTACGGCATCGTCCCCTTCGTGGCCTCCGTGCTGACCCTACTGATGATCGCGCTGTTCAATAAGCAGGCGAAAATCGTGGACAGTCGCAATTCCTAAGCCCACCCCATACCTTCTTTTATACAAAGTCGGTCGCGAACATATCGCGGCCGACTTTGCATTTGGCGATTTTTATTTCAAACTAAATGCTTGATTCTGTAATACTGTTCTCAGATCAAAACGATTGATAAGCGCGAAGCAAATATGCGATCAAGCGCCGAAGTCCCTGAGCAGGGTTGACTTTTGAGCCGTCCCTGTGCTATACTCAATGGGTTCATCGGAGGGTTCGAAGCATTTCGGGCTGGATAAGATGCCGGAGGAGGTTCTCCCCTGCGTTTTATCCAGCCTTTTTACCTTATGGGGATACGCAGCGCACGCCGTATCAATGTTTTTGAACGCCGAAAGCTATCGGTTCATGCTGTGCGCGCAGCATGTTATGAGTCTTTCAATGTATAGAGGGATAGTATGGAAAAAGCAAAGAATTTCACAGAAGGAAAGATCCTGCTTCCGCTGCTCAGCTTTGCCGTGCCGGTGCTCTTCGCGCTGCTTTTGCAGTCCATGTACGGCGCGGTGGATTTGCTGATCGTAGGCCAGTACGCTGCGACCAAGGACGTTTCCGCCGTCGCCACGGGCAGCCAGATCATGTCCTCCGTCACCACCGTCATCACGGGACTCTCCATGGGCGTAACCGTGCTTTTGGGCCAGAAAATCGGCGAAGAAAAGCCCAAGGAGGCCGGGCGTGTCATCGGCAGCGGCATCTGGCTCTTTGTGCTCATGACCGTCGTGCTGACGGCTCTGCTGGTCGCGCTGACTGAGCCGCTTTGCCGTCTGATGCAAGCGCCCGAGGATGCATTTGAGCAGACGGTTTCCTATGTGCGCATCTGCTCAGCAGGCACGTTGTTCATCATCGCCTTCAACGTGCTGGGCAGCGTCTTTCGAGGCATGGGAGATTCTCAGATGCCGCTGATCACCGTTGCCATCGCCTGTGTGGTCAACATCGTCAGCGACCTTTTGCTCGTCGCCGTCGTTCCGTGGGGCGCTGCGGGCGCGGCGCTGGCGACGGTCTTTGCGCAGGCGATCAGCGTGCTGCTCTCGCTGGCGATCATCTCCCGCAGGAAGCTGCCCTTTGTCTTTTCCAAAAAGGACATTCGCTTTGATCGCCCGTCCGTGGTCGGCATTGTGCGCATCGGCGCGCCGATGGCGCTTCAGGATATGCTGGTGAGCATCTCCTTCCTTGCGCTGCTGGCCATTGTCAATTCGCTCGGCTTGATTCAGTCCGCAGGCGTTGGCGTAGCGGAAAAGCTCTGCGGATTTATCATGCTCGTTCCCTCTGCCTATATGCAGGCCATCAGCGCGTTTGTCGCCCAGAATGTCGGCGCGGGAAAGCCGCAGCGCGCCCTGCGCGCCCTGCTCTATGGCATCGCCACCTCGTTTGCCGTAAGTCTTTTGATCGCATATTTTGCCTTCTTCCACGGCGATTTGCTCGCCGGACTCTTTGCCAAGGACGCCGACGTGATCGCCGCCGCGGCAGATTATCTGCGCGCATATGCGTTGGATTGTCTACTGACCTCCTTCCTCTTCTGCTTCATCGGCTATTTCAGCGGCATGGGCAAAACGGTCTTCGTCATGGTGCAGGGGCTTGTCGGCGCATTCCTCGTGCGCATTCCCGTGTCCTTTTGCGTCAGCAGAATAGCAGGCGTGTCCCTGTTCTGCATCGGTCTGGCGACGCCCGCATCAACGCTTGTTCAAATACTGCTGTGCGGGCTGTATATGGCGCTGTGCGTACGCCCGAAGCGCGACGCGTGAGCTTCGCGTATCTTGCGAGATTGTGAAAAATATGCTATGCTCGGATGGGACAAAACTCGCTTTGCGGGCGGAATCCCGCCCGATTTTTTATTTTCTGCCGAAGATTTCATTTTGATACTATTATCAAATCAAATTAAGCCTTGAAGAACTCCGTCGTCAGGTCTCGCTTCGCTCCCTGACGGTTTTTATCAAAATCGCCTCGCGATTGAGAACGCTGGGGGATTTCATCCCCCAGCCTGGGGACATTGTCCCCAGACCCATTCTTCGCTTCGCGCTGATAGCTCGTTTTTGATCTGAAATTCGTATGATTCGGGGCGGTAGCCCTCGAAATCGAGAAAATACCGTATGAGGAGAGCCGCCTATGGATACCTCGATTTTAACCATTCTCAGCCGGATCGCGCCGGATCTGATGGACGAGCTTGAGCTGCGTGCGCTCGTTTTGGAGCGCGTTTGCGCGTTGGAGCCGATCGGTCGCCGTGCACTGGCGGCGCGGCTCAACCTTACCGAGCGCGAGGTGCGTTCCGCGGCAGAGGCGCTCAAGGAAGCGGGTTGCCTAACGCAAAGCGCTTCCGGCATGGAGCTTACGCCATTAGGCAAGAGCCTTGTTGATTCCGCGCAAGCCGTCAGCCGCGGCAGGCGCACGCTTTCGACCATGGAGACGACGCTTGCCCATAAGCTCGGCGCAAAGCATGTGCATGTGGTTCGCGGCGATGCGGATCGGGATGCGTCGGTTCTGCACGAGGCTGCGCGCGCCGCCGCGCGGCAGATACGTCTGCTTATACAGGGCGCACATGTGCTGGCCGTATCCGGCGGACGCTCCATCGCCATGACGGCGCAGGAAATCCCTGTCGCGGCGCCCATGGATATCACCGTCGTCCCCGCGCAGGGCGGCATGAGCGACGGCGTAAGGACGCAGGCGAACACGCAGGCGGAGCTGTTTGCCGAGCGGCTGGGCGGTCGGCATCGACTGTTGTATCTGCCCGACGGCTTGGGCGGCATCGCCGCGCAGGATCTGATGCGTCTGCCTCAGGTGCGCGAAGCGCTAGAGCTGCTTCGGCATGCGGATGTGCTGCTCTATGGCATAGGCAACGCCATGGAGCTGGCTAAGCGGCGCGGCGTAAGCCCGCTTGAATGCGACGAGCTACGCAGGGCGGGCGCGGTCGGCGAAGCGCTGGGCTTCTATTTTGACGCAGAGGGCCGCGTTGTGGGCAGCGTGAAATCGCTGGTGCTTGATCCCGAGGAGATCGGCAG
>CAZACG010000020.1:0-2560 GCA_964483645.1 uncultured Oscillospiraceae bacterium
GTTGAGCAGGTTGCCCCACGTGGGCGTGGGCAGCGGAATGCCGAAGCCCAGATAGGACAGCGTGGATTCCGTCAGCATGCAGGTTGCAAAATCCAGCGTCATGGAAACGATCAGAAGCGAAATGACGTTGGGCAGGATATGCCTGAATACAATCGTGCTCTCCTTGATACCCATGGCCTTTGCCGCGGTCACGTATTCCATCTCGCGCTGGGCGAGAATCTGAGAGCGTACCAGACGGCAGGTCGGAACCCACGAGAGCACGCCCAGAACGACCATAATCAGGTACATTCTCTGCGTCGGATCAAGCCTTGTGCCGATCACGGCGGAGAGGATCATGGCAAAGGGGATGAACGGCAGGCCGCCGACGATCTCGGCGATTCGCATGATGAGCAGATCCACCTTGCCGCCGAAATATCCCGCCAGACCGCCCAGAATCACGCCCAGAATGGTCGCGATGATGACGGAGATCGCGCCGACCGTCATGGTCACGCGGCCGCCGTTGACAATGCGGGTCAGCATATCGCGGCCCAGGCCGTCCGTGCCGAGGGTGAAGCCCTTGAGTCCCCACGTATGCAGCGTTCCCTCGCTGTCCAGCGCGTAATTCTGATAATTGCTCACAAATGCGCGTTCAATCTTCGCTTCGGCGACGGACTGCGGCACGTCAAGCTGATGATACTTGTTGTCGCCCCATGTAACCACAGAGCCATCTTCCAGCAGCGCGGTGTAATGGTAGCGTCCGCCGTACAGCTTCACGGGCTTCGCCGCAAACTCCGGCGTCTTGCCCTCTCCCTTAGCGGCGTTGCCCCAGACGACAATCCGTCCATCCTCGGTCAGCGCGGCGACGGTTTTGGCGGTGGAAGCAATGTCGGTGACCGTCGTATTCTTCAGCTCGTCCGGGATACGGGCGAAGGGAGAATTCTTGTCCTTATAGCCGGTATAAGCCACGGTTCCGTCGGTCAGCAGGGAAATATACTCGTTCTCGGTCAGCGCAACCTTGGCAATCTTTCCCTCATACTTGGAGCGCAGCTTGACGTCGGCCATGTTGCCGTTGCCCCAGAGATAGAGGTTGCCATCCGAACAGACGATCGCGGAGAACTGGTTGCTCGCCTCCAGCTGGATGACGTCCCAATCCTCGCCGCCCTTCTTCATGGCCTTTTTCATGTCATTGCTGAATTGATCCTGCTTGAGGCGGGTATTGCCCCAGACATAAACCTGACCGTCCGCATCCAGCGCAACGACATGGTCTGTTCCGGCCGCGATGGAGACGATATCCGCCTCGCGAACCTCCTGCGGGATATCCGCAAGGTCAACCTTGTCGGTGATGCGGCTGTGACCCCAGACATAGATTTTACCATTGACGTCGATACCGATGCCATACGTGTTGCCCGCGGCAATATCCGCGATGCCCGCATCCAGCATCTCCTGCGGCGTCTTCATCATGTTGTTGCTCGGCGGCAGATTGACCAGGGACGCATCCTGATCGGACAGATCCAGCGGCCAATAATGCGGGCCGACGCACACGAACACGAAAATCGCAAGGAACACCACCAGACCGATCATCGCCAGCGGCTTATGGGTGAAGTTGGCGACCATCTGACGAATCGGCGTCTGGATTTTTTCCTCCTCCTCAAGCGAAAGCTCCGGACGGGAGCGCAGCAGCATGCGCTTGAGCCAGCGGACGAGGAAGAATTCGTTTTTCTTATTGCTCATGATTTCTTCCTCCTTCTTACTTGTCCACGCGCACGCGCGGATCGACGAGGCCATAGCTGATATCCATCAGCAGAGAGCCGACCAGCGCGACGACGGTGTAAAACATCTGAATGGCCAGCACCAATTCAAAGTCCAGATTGTTCAGGCCCGTCCAGTAGAGCTTGCCCATGCCGTTGAGAGAGAATGTATTCTCAATGATCACCGAGCCGGAGAAAATGGAAATGAACCAGCCGATAATCGAGGTCACTACCGGCAAAAGCGCGTTGCGCCATGCATGGGAATAGATGACGACCTTCTCGCGAAGCCCCTTGGCGCGCGCGGTGCGGATGTAATCCATGCTCAGCGCGTCGATCATGGCCGAGCGCACGTAGCGCGTCATGCCGCCCAAAGAGGCGAAGGTCATCACGATCACCGGAAGGCAGATATGATAGAGCATATCCACGAATTCCTCCCAGCCGTTTGCATAGATCGCGCCGGCGGTCTTCGTGCCGGAAATCGGGAAAATACGCCAGTACACGCAGAAGAAGAACATGAAAATCAACGCAATGATGTAAATGGGCATGCTGTAGCCAACCATGGTGACCACCTGAACGCCGGAGTCGATCTTCCTGCCCTTATGCACAGCGCAGTAAATGCCCAGCGGAATGGTGATACCCAGCGCCAGAATTGTGGAAAAAATATTGATAAAGATCGTGTTGCTCATCGGGGCCTTGATGACCTTGATCACGTCCTGCTTAAAGAAACTGGAATAGCCGAAATTACCCTGAAGCAGGCCGTTGAAGCCCTGATCCTGCACATCCGGGCATAGACCCATCCAGCGCGCATAGCGCACCACCAGCGGATCGTCAAG
>CAZACG010000020.1:2660-10427 GCA_964483645.1 uncultured Oscillospiraceae bacterium
AATGCCCCTTGTCAAGGGCAAAGCCCTTGTCCCATGGGGACGGCTGTCCGGTTGTTTGCTGATCAAAAAGCGCGCAGTGCGCGCCCCCTCTTCCGAAGCAGCTTGCAGCATAACGCTATTCTGTGCTCGCTACACGATGCTTTGCGCAATTTCCTATACGTTAAGAAAGCGAAGATGAGGGCGGGCGCAACGCCCGCCCTCAAAATCACGCTTTACGCGCTGACGGTATGATTACTCGGCAACGGTCGCGTACAGGATCGCCTGGTTGAAATCCCAGAAGGAATCCTGCTCGTAGCCCTCCAGCCAATCCGGATACATGGTGATGTACACGTTGGAGTAGAGCGGGATCTGCGGGAGCATATCGTTCCACAGCATCACGTACGCCTTCCAGTACGCCATGTAGCTCTCGGCATCGGAGGAGTCAACGCCATAAACCATGTTCATGGTCAGAGCGTCGAGGGAATCGCTGTAGAGGCGGTTCAGGTTGTAGCCCTGCGCAACCATGTCCGGATCCTGCGTCCACTCATAGGACTGGTCGTAGGCCGGGGTGAAGTTGGAAGCGAGGTTGAACATGCCGTAGGTCGGAACCAGATACTTGTCGCCCTGGGAGCCGTCGCGATAGTAGTAGTTGAGCAGCTCGTTGAAGGTCATGACGTTCTGGTTGATCTGCATGCCCGCAGCCTTGGTCTGCTCGCCCTGCGCCAGCATGACGTTGAGCAGCTCGGAAACCGGGTTGTTCTCGGAAGAGGACCACTCGATGATCAGCGGCATCAGGATGGTGCCGTCTTCCAGCGTCACATTGTGCGTATAGGTACCGGCCTCAACAGCGGTCACCTTCTTGTGGCGGATATTGCCCTCGGTCCACTCGGTGCCGTCGGCATTGTAGATCCAGCCGTCCTTCACCAGCAGCTCGACAGCCGCTTCCGGATCGTAGGAATAGGTATTGAGGGTGGAATCCAGCCACTCCTCGGCTTCCTGATACTGCCACAGACCGGTGCCATACGGGCCGTTGACAACGGAGCCCCAGCCAAGGCAGAAGGTGTTGGCGAACTCGTTACGATCCAGCAGCAGAGCAACCGCCTTGCGGACGTTGTCAAACTGGGTCGGGCCGAAGTCGCACTGGAAGTTCAGCATGCCGTAGCCGGCACGGTCGAACTGCACATAATCAAAGCCGCCCTCCGCGATGATATCCAGCGCGGTGTTGATGTACTCACCATCGGTGATGGTATCGAAGAAGTTGAAGGCGCCGGTTCTGATCTGGTCAGCCCATGTCGCATCCTCAGCCTTAACGATAACGATCTTCTCGATCTCGGGCTTCTGGCCCTCGAAGTTGCCCGCATAGTTCTCGTTCTTCACGAAGGTCGCCTGCAGAGCAGCCTTGTCATACTCGATCAGGTTGTACGGACCGGCGGAAACGCGATCCTCGCCCGCATTGAAGCGCGCATACTCCAGCTGAGCGGACACCGCATCAGCGGTCAGGCCGTCGATGTAGCAACCCTCGCCGTCGTCCTTGAGCTCAACCGCGTCGCCCAGCCAGTACTTGATGGAGAACGGAGCGTCAGCGATGTAAGCAAGATCGAAGAAGTACGGAATCTTGTCTGCCACGATGGTGACGGAGTAGGTGTAATCGTCGATCAGACGGATGCCGGACACCGCAGTGGCAGCGCCGTCATAGTATTCCTGACCGCCGACATAGGTCAAGTAACCCGTCAGCTTCGCGCCAACCTCGCTGGAAACCGAGGAGCAGCCGAAGATCATCGGCCATACGAAGTCCTTCGCGGTGATGGCCTCGCCATTGTTGTAGATCAGACCCTCGTTGATCTTCACGGTGAAGGTCTTGGAACCATCATCGTTCACAACAGAGGAGTAGGACTCGCACACCGTCTCATTGATTACGTATTCGCCGCCCTGATTCGTGGTGGTGACAAAATAATCGTTGGTCATGTCGCGAATCATCTTATCCGTGGCGTTGTTGGTCCACCACGAACTCGGCGCAAAGTCGCCGCCGATTTCGGTCGAAGAGCCATAGATGATGGTGCCCTTCTCGACAGCGGTGCTCTCAGCGAACGCCATCGCGCTCATGGTAAGGAGCATAGCGACCGCCAGAAGCATGGAGAGAAGCTTCTTCATAGGAAAAACCTCCTGAAAAATTTTATATCTTGTCGGCAAGCTTGCGCTTCGCCTCAAAATATACGAACGGATGGTTCGCCGTCCTCTTCGAGCCGTTCAAGGTCGATTTCGAGGATTTCGGCGATTTTGGGGATCTGTTCCCGACCGGGGCGCTTGCCATGGAGGATACGGCTGATCTGCACAGGGCTCGTGCCGATCATTCGTGCGAGATCGCGCGCATCCATGTTCCTTTCAAGCAGGCGAATTTTCACCTGTCTGCCGAACGGCGTGATCTCGCTGAGCTTCCTCATCCTGCACCCCTTTGCGTATTCAACCCGCTTCGCAGGCTGTGCGCTGGTTAAACAAATTAACCAACAAAGCAAATAATTCGGTTAAATTAATTAACCGAATTAATCATACATGGTTTTATACCTATTGTCAAGCCGATTTCCGTGTCATTTCGAATTCATCCGCATGTAATCCTCTCCATTTTCTGTGCTTCGCTCGTATCCGCCTGCGGGCCGCGC
Organism: uncultured Oscillospiraceae bacterium; assembly: GCA_964483645.1. Taxonomy (GTDB): domain Bacteria; phylum Bacillota; class Clostridia; order Christensenellales; family Aristaeellaceae; genus Ventricola. The sequence continues at coordinate 5,297 of CAZACG010000020.1, forward strand.
CGCACGTTTTTGCGTCGCTTCCCATTATAAAAAAGGGATGGAGTCGCCCAACGAAGACGCCGAACATGTCAAGCAACAGCGAAGAAGGCTGCGCCCTCAAACTCGAAGAACGCTTATGATTCTCCAACCATTGCTTTTTGAAATGTTCGGCATTCGCTTGACAGTTCCATCCCGAATGACATTTTCCGATGGCTTCGTCTTGGATACGTTGGGCTGCCGCCCAAACCCGCCAAGGAACTTCGCTCCTTGACCCCGTATTCGCTTCGCGTCTATCCCTTCATCTTTTTAGTCCGACATGCTTTCCACCTGTATACGGCGCATCATTTCTCCCAAGCGCGCCGTATTCACATGCCCCACGCGTCCTTCCATGGCGTTGAGCACGCCGCAGGCCATAGCCATGGTCAGCGCAGTTCGGTCGTCCTCTCCCCGTGAAAACGCATGCAGCGCGCCGGCCAAGCATGCATCCCCGCTGCCGACGGTGGAAACCACCGCCGTCCGCGGCACGCGCGCGCAATACGCCGTATCCTCGCCGACCAGCACACCGCCCTGCGCGCCCATGGAAATCAGCAGCTTGGCATAGGGCGGCATGAGCCCGCGCGCCATGGCGGCGAGCCTATGCGGGTCCTGCGTCCGCTCCTGCCGGAGCAGACCGGCAAGCTCGCGCTCGTTCGGCTTGCCCAGCATATAGCGCGCCCCGCGCAGCGAGGCGGGCAGATGCTTGGCGTTGCAATCCAGCGCACAGAACGCGCCCAGTCTTTCGCACAAGCGGCTAATCTGCGCGTAGATATCCTCGTTTGCGCCCGCTATGATCGAGCCGGAGCAGCAGACGATTTCTCCGCTTTGCACATGCGCCTCCAGCTCGTCCATCAGCCTTTGAACATGCTGCGCGGATACGCGCGGCCCGATCTCCGTCAGCACGGTTTCCCGACCGCTCGTCCTGTCCATGATATTGATGCTGGTGCGGCACGCGCCCGGCACGGAAATCCATGTGCAGGCGCATCGGCGCTCCATATCCCCTCTCACCGGCTCTGCGCCGCTCTCGCCCAGAAAAGCATACAGACGCACGTTCGAGCCCAGCTGGCTGAGCACGCGCGCCACGTTCACGCCTTTGCCGCCCGCAGCGACGCGTGGCGTTAGCCCGGGGTAATCCTCCCCGACGGCAAAGCCGTCGACCTCATACAGCTTGTCAATCGCCGGATTGAGACAGAGTACATGAATCATGGAAAACTCCTTCATACGTTTTTCGTTCCAACCCGCCCGATGTGCAGGCGAGAATCAGCGCTTGGATGCGCTTGAATCCTTTTCATCGGCATGGCTGCCGATCCGTCTGAACGTCTCAAAGAGTCGATGCTCGATCTGCGCACTGTATTTCATGGCGAAATAGAATACAGGCGCCAGCAGCACGATGAGTGCTGCCCATGCCCATGTGGGCAGGGAGAACGCGCCGCTGCCCAGCAGCGCGGCGACGATCAGCCCCCACGGCCGCGCCGACACGATAATCAGCACAAAGCGCGCCGTCGGAATGCTCGTCAGCCCTGCGAGAATGCAAAGCGCGTCGTCCGGGAAAAACGGAAAAAGCATGGCCAAAAACAGGAACATATCCTGCTTTTCCTCAATGACGGGCAGATATTTTTCCATCACGCCGTGATCGACGAAGCGCTGCACGGCGTTTCGTCCCAGCTTTCTGGCGGCGAGAAACACGAGCAGCGAGCCCAGCGTAATCGCCAGCACGCCCAGAATCACGGCAGACCGGAAGCCCAAGACCAGCGCGCCCGCCATCATGGTGACGTTACTGGGAATGGGCATCAGGATAACGGAAAGCACCTGAATCAAAAAATACGCCGCGCCCGACCACGCGCCCGCCGAGGCGATCATCGCCTGAAGCTCCTCCACCGAACGGATATGCACGAAGAATCCGCTCTGCTGCAGCGCATATAGCGCCGCGAGCGCAAGTGCAAGGAGTATAAGCATTCTGGCGATCCGAAGCCGTTTGCGACGTTTCTCCCCGGAAGAAGATTCTCTTTTCATTCGGTCAAAGTATCCTTTTCTTTCATCATACTATTCTCAAATCAAATTGAGCCTTGAGGAACTCCCTGTCAGGCCTCGCTTCGCGCTGATAGCTCATTTTGATCTGAGATGAGTATCAAAATACGCTCACGGCCAGCGTGTAGCCAAACACGAACACCGTCAGCATCACGCCCGAAAACGCAAGCATCGCCGCATGTACGGCAGGTCGGCGCGTCATGCATGCTTTCAGCAGCGGCAGCGGCGCAAGCGCGTAAAGATAGCGCGCGCCGGAGAGCAGCCACGTCGGTGCGAGCACCACGGCGACATAGACAAACGCATACGCCGCCAGATCAAAGGGCAGCGCGCCGCCCCGAAACGCCAGCAGCGCGAAGACGAAAAACATGGCGATCAGCTGCACGCACCATGTAAAGAACCAATCGCTTTCGCCAAAGCCTGTGATCAGATAATGAACCGTATTGGCCACAGAGCTCCAGAAAGCGCCCGGCTCTTGATACCAGTTCTCCCGCTGATAGGTCAAGTACATGAACGCGTCGCCCGTCACGACGTAATTGACCGCCAGATACAGCGCGAACCCGCCAAAGACCAGCGCCATCTGTGCAAGGCAACGCAGCGCATCCCGCCGTGAAAAGCGTCGCCGCCCGATTTTCCCCAGCGCATCTATTAGGAAGAAACCCGCTGCGACAACGCCGGGCATGCGCGTAAACGCACCGGCCATCCCGCAAAACGCCGCAAGCCAGCCATGTCCGCGCCTGAGCAGAACGACGACGGCGAGCGTCAGACAAATAAACAGGGCCTCCGTATAGCAGCAGCCAAGGAACACGCTCAGCGGACTGAGCAGAAAATATGCAACGCTCAAGCGCGCGGCGCACGCGCCAAAATGCATATACGCAAGCTCGGCCAGCAGCGCGGCAGCCACGCAGGCGCATACAAGCGATACCACCGTACCGGAGAGGAATACATTCCCGCCGATCACAGGCGCAAGCAGGCGCATCAGCAGCGGATAAAGCGGAAAAAACACCAGCCGCAGCCGCTCGTCGCCCACGGCGGTATAGCCCTGCTGCGCGATGCCGATGTAATGCCGCGTGTCCCAATGGCTCCACAATCGCTCAAACGTCTGAGCAAAGCCGCCTTCATAGCCGAGCAAACGATACAGAGCATAGGCCAGCAGATACAGCGCAAGCCGCGAAACAAGCGTTGCGCAGACCGCCATGATCACTTCCCGTCTCGGCGCGCCGCTTACGTCCTTGCAATTCGTTCGTCCATCCGTCGTTTCCTGCCCTCGAAGCACGCGGGTCAGTCGCATGAGCAGCTGCATACCGACTGCACCCATCAAAAGCAGGGAGGCGGCTGCGCCAAGCCCCTCCAGCAGAAGGCAGAGTTCCTCGTTCATCACGCCCTCCGTCAGCGGCCGCATCACTGTGCATCATTCGGCTTTTTCGCCGGACGATAAGCGTCCTTCATGTCAATGCGCGGTGGAAGCGCCGCCACGCCGGAGATTTCCTCCTCCTGTGGCTCAAGCAGGCGCGCCATCTTGGCCAGTTTGCTCGGCTTGGCGCGCTTCGCTTCCTCTCGCATCGGCTGCGACGCGCTCTCCATCTTCGGCCATGCAGGCGCATCCGGAAGCACGTCCACCGTCTCCCCCTCCACATAGTCGCTATAGGGGACGTGCGCGGCGCGACGCCGACGCATCCTTCCCTCGTTCATCTGCGGCGCAAGCTCATCGGCCATCTCCGAGTCCGCCGCTTCCTGCTCGGCGGCTATTCGTGCCACCTCTGCATCATAGGCGGCCTTTTGCCGCTCGTACTCCGCCATTTCCAATTCATACTGCGCTCTTTGGCGTTCATATTCCGCCAGTTCGCGCTCATATTGCTCCTGCGCAAGGCGCGCCTGTTCGTTCTTTGCCGCCTCCTGCGCAAGGCGGTTCTGCTCGGCCTCGCGCGCAGCGCGCTCCGCTGCGGCACGGCTTTGCGCTTCCTCCTGCATCTGGCGCTGCCAGGCGTCGATCTCTTCCCTGCGGCGGGCTACCTCCGCTGCGCCGGGTCCCTCGCTGTGCACGGCTGCATAGCGCCGCGTACCATCAATCTCCTCCCGCGGGGCGGGCTGCTTGCCATAACGCATGCCGGGGTATGCGCCAAGCTCCTCGTCGGGCACGCTTTCGGCACGCTCCATGACCTCCTGCTCCTCGCGTTCGTCCATTTCAGGCTCTGCAAGCGGAAGCCATGCGTCGTCTGCATCCAGCCAATCCTCCTCGATCGGCGCTTTTGCCTTTTTCGCCACAGACTTCCCGCCGACCGACTGCGGCGCTTGCAGTTCCTCCTCATCAGGCTCTTCAATATGCAAAAGCCGACGCGCACGCTGCGCCCAGATATGGTACGGCTGCCAGCGAATCAGCCAGATCAGCCAGTCGATCACAAGCCCTGTGGCGATGAGCACCACGGCAATCAGCACCCAGTTTTTTGCAAGCAGCTCAAGGAGCGTCGTATGCTCCGAGGTAAACAGCGCCCAGATCGAATTGACCAGCGCACGCACCCAACTCATCAGCGCCGAAAAGAGCGAATCCGCTATCGTTCCCATGGTTTGTCTTCGTCCCCTTTTACGTCTTGATTTCTTCTCCGCTTCGCGCACAGGAAGCCGTCCTGGAATCCCTATTCCATCCTTTCGGACCGATGCAGCCCGTCGCTTTCTGCGACCGTATCGCCCTTTCATGCGCCGCGCGCAAAGGGCTGTCGGGATCAAGCGCCGGTATTCCGCAAGCCGCTCAGCGCTTTGCACCCAAAAGCGCCCTTTGCAAAACGGCTTTGGGGAATACCCGGTTTGATCCTGACAGCCCCGGCATTTATTCTCTGATCGTCACCGATATTTCCGGCGCGCTGAGGGCGCAGCCAAAGGGCTGCGCGTTATCAATATGAATCTGCACCGGCACATCATAGCGCCCCGGCTCAAGATCAGAAACATCAATAAACAGGCAGATATCCTCTTCCTTGAGGCCGCTGATAAAGCGATAAGCGCCCGTAAGCTGCACGGTCACCTTTTCCCGCGCGAGCACGGCATTCAGCCCGTTGCCCAGTCCTTCGATTTCCACCCGCACGCTGCGCAGCGTGCG